>NZ_JBQJIN010000068.1:0-786 GCF_052078695.1 Lysobacter sp. CA196
TCTCGCGGCGTATCGCTCACGCAAGATCAATATCAAACACCAAAGCAGAGCTTCCGTCCGCTAACGCGGCCGGGTTACTTTCTTTTGCTGGCCCAAAAGTCCCACAGGGAGTTCCTTCGGTCAAAGCTAACCAAAGAGAGGCCTTCCTTGACGAAGCTCCCCTGCGAGTTCGCAGCGTGCGCCGGGATTTTTCGATAGGACATCCGTGTCCTATCGGGTCATTCCATCTAAGAGCTGGGCGCACCTCCTGTGCGCCGCCCTTCGGGTCTCCACTTGACCGATAAAGCGGCAAAGCAAATCAAAATCTCGGCTACGGCTACGGCTACGGCTACGGCTACGGCTACGGCTACGGCTACGGCTACGCACGACGAAGCTCTTGGCGTTTGGTCTGGATCTGATCTTGCTGAGAGAGGCGCCGCAAGGCCGTCGCAGCGCGGTCGCGGCTCGCGCCGCTCCTACCCTGAGAAGCCGCGACCACTACGCCTCGACCCAGGGTAGGAGCGACGCAAGTCGCGAACTCGTTCTCGCGGCCTCCGACGAACCCTTCAAGCAAGAGCAAAGCTTCCGTCCGCTGACGCGACCGGGTTACTTTCTTTCGCGGCATTCGCTACTGCGGCGCGTGAACCGCAGTCTATGCAGTTCCTGGAGCGCAGAAGACTTTGTCGCCTCCCCGTAAACTCACTCCAACCCTAACCAGAGGTCTCCAGGCAAACTAGCCCCAAGGAGACCCAGATGCGCAAGAGCAAATTCACCGAGAGCCAAATCGTCACGACGCTGAAGCAAGTC
>NZ_JBQJIN010000069.1:0-713 GCF_052078695.1 Lysobacter sp. CA196
TGGCGCAGCAGGCCATTGGTGTTCTCGCAAATGCCGCGTTGCCAAGGACTGTGCGGGTCGGCGAAATAGACCTTCAATCCCAGCCCTTTGCTCAATTCGCGATGCAAGGCCATTTCCTTGCCTTGATCGTAGGTCAGTGTCTTGCGCAGCCGTGGCGGCAGTCGCGCGAAGGCCCCAGTGAAGCCCTCCAGCACGCCCTGGGCCGTGGCATCGGGGAGCCGCACGAGCATCACGAAGAGGCTTTGTCGGCAGACCAGCACGCCCACCGAGGACTGGTTGCGAGCGCCCTTAATCAGGTCGCCTTCCCAGTGGCCGGGCAGGAGCCGCTCCTCGACCTGCAGCGGACGGTCGTGGATGCTGGGCAGATCGGTCAGGCGGCCGCGGCCATCGGGAGCGTGACGCTGCGGTCGCCGCGTCGCGCGCTTGTGCCGAAGCAGGATCTGGCGGCGCAGTTCGCCGCGAGGCATCGCGTACAAAGCGCTGTAGATGGTTTCGTGGGACACGTGCCAGGTCGGGTCGTCGGGGTGGAGTCGACGCAGTTTGAGCGAGACCTGTTGCGGCGACCAGCCGGCGCGCAGCAAGGTCATCACCCGAGGCCAGAGTGCGGCGCCAGCTCGCAGTTTTCGCTGTCGCCGCGGGCGTTGTCGCAATCCGAGCGCTCGCACCTGAGCGGCGGTGGCATCGTAGCCTGGCACCTTGCGCGGACGCCCGAG
>NZ_JBQJIN010000070.1:0-709 GCF_052078695.1 Lysobacter sp. CA196
GGGGCTGTCCTAGATAAGGATTCGATCTAGGATGCGAAATGGCGATAAGTCGTTGTCGGATAAGAAAAAAAGACCAACTTAGGCTGGTCGAGCTGTTCGTGGCCCAAGCGACAGCTCGTACCGCCGCTGATCTGGTGGCAATCCATCGCAACTCGGCCGCGTTGTACTTCCACAAGCTGCGTCAGTGCATTGCCGCTCAAATGGCCGAAGTCGAACCGGAAATGGCTGTGTTCGAATGTGACGAGAGCTACTTCGGAGGGGCTCGCAAGGGCAAGCGAGGACGAGGCGCTGCGGGCAAAGTCTGCGTGTTCGGCATCCTCAAACGCGATGGCAAGGTGTATGCGTTGCCGGTAGCCGACACTCGCAGCCAAACCTTGCTGACGGCCTTAAAAACCCGGGTTTTGGCCCATTCGGTGGTCTATACCGACCACCTAGCTAGCTACAACATCCTGGATGTATCTGGCTTCAAGCATCGCCGGGTGAATCATCGAAAGGAGTTCGTGACTCGCCGTGGTAACCACATCAATGGTATTGAGAACTTCTGGAATCAGTCCAAGCGGATCTTGCGCAAGTACAACGGCATTCCGCGCAAGAATTTCTTCTTGTTCCTGAAAGAGTGCGAGTTCCGTTTCAACTATGGGACACCCCGTCAGCAGCTCAATACGCTGCGGGACTGGGTGGGGCTATAACTCTTATCTAGGACAGCCCC
>NZ_JBQJIN010000071.1:0-555 GCF_052078695.1 Lysobacter sp. CA196
GCGCTCTTCGGGACTCAGGTGGGTGTAGTGGTGGCCCATGTGCAGAACCCTTCGGTGGGTGATGCACTTAAGCTTAGAGACCGCCTTAGCTTTCTTTTGTTGCTTTAGACAAAAGAAAGTAACCCGCTGCTTTAGTGGCGGAAGCTTTTGGCGTTTGATCTGGATCTTGCTTGAGAGAAGCGCCGCGAGACCGTCGCAACGATGTCGCGGCTCGCGCCGCTCCTACCCCGACGGGCTGCCGCCGATATCGGCGCGAAGTGAGAGGTCGCTGTCGCGACTTACGTCGCTCCTACAGGGGATAGGTTCGCTGCAGCACATCGATGCGGTGCAGCGCGCCGATGCGGCAGCTCCAGGGTAGGAGCGACGCAAGTCGCGACCACGTTCTCGCGACTGCCGGCGCACCTTTCAAGCAAGAGCAGAGCTTCCGTCCGCTGACGCGGCCGGGTTACTTTCTTTTGCTAAGCCCAAAAGAAAGCTAACCAAAGAAAAGGGCTCTCCTTGCAAGGGCACAAGCCCGCACGAGCGATGCATACGCAGGGATGCTCCAGACAGGCC
>NZ_JBQJIN010000072.1:0-530 GCF_052078695.1 Lysobacter sp. CA196
CGGCTGCGCCAATTGACCGCACCGCCGTACAGCGAGCGGCTGTACTGGCCGTATTCGGTGCCGGTGATGCCGGTCTCGAAATTGCCCCACAGCGCTTGGCTCTTGTCCCAATCGACCCGGACGTACAGCCGGCCCATGGTGTCGACGTCGCGGTAGGTGGTCGAATCGTCGCCGTAGACCGGGTAGTACAGGTCCGGGTCGAGGCGGCGGAAGATGTCCTGCGGGTCGGCCTTCCAGAAGCCGTTGAACAACTGGCTGACCTCGCGCTCGCGCGTGTCGGCCTGGGCGGTGACCAGGTACTTGCCCTTGATCTTGCCCTTCAGATAGAAGCCCAGACGGCCTTCGAGCAGGAAGCTCTTGTCGAAATGCTCGTCGCCGGCCAACGGTTCGATCGAACCGGAGGTGCTGCCCTTGGACGCGGTCACATCGGCGATCGCGACGGCGAACATGTAGCGCCCGCTGACGTCGATGTCGAGCGTGTGCTCGATCTCGCCGCCCTCGCCCTTCAGGCGCAGGTCGTACTCGTGGCG
>NZ_JBQJIN010000073.1:0-528 GCF_052078695.1 Lysobacter sp. CA196
CTGGAGAAGCTTTACAGGCGGCCGGTGAACTTCTCTATTGAGGACGTGCTTGCGGTGGGGTGATGCACTTGGATGTTGACTCCGCCTTACCTTTCTTTTGTTGCTTATGACAAAAGAAAGTAACCCGGCCGCTTCAGCGGGCGGAAGCTCTGCACTTGCTTGAAGGCTGCGCCGGAGGCCGTCGGGGACGTGGTCGCGACTTGCGTCGCTCCTACAGTGATGGCTTCGCGCAGCAGCGTGTTGCAGGGGCAGGCCTTTGTAGGAGCGAGGTGAGTCGCGACCGCGGGCCCGCAGAGATGACGAGGCCGTCGCCATTTTTCGAAGTAGTGTGCCCTCGCCAGGGTAGGAGCGGCGCAAGCCGCGACATCGCTGTGGCGGTCTTGCGGCGTTTCGCTCAAGCAAGATCTAGATCTAGATCAAACGCCAAAAGCTTCCGCCACTAAAGCGGCGGGTTACTTTCTTTTGTCTAAAGCAACAAAAGAAAGGTAAGGCGGAGTCAACATCCAAGTGCATCACCCCACCGCAAGC
>NZ_JBQJIN010000074.1:0-520 GCF_052078695.1 Lysobacter sp. CA196
GCTTGCGGTGGGGTGATGCACTTGGATGTTGACTCCGCCTTACCTTTCTTTTGTTGCTTTAGACAAAAGAAAGTAACCCGCCGCTTTAGTGGCGGAAGCTTTTGGCGTTTGATCTAGATCTAGATCTAGATGTAGATCTTGTTTGAGACAGGCGCCGCAAGACCTCCGCAGCGCGGTCGCGGCTTGCGCCGCTCCTACCCTGGCTCCAGCCGGGAGCGGCACGAGATTGTGGCGTCGTGGTCGCCGCCTCTAGGGTAGGAGCGACGCAAGTCGCGACCGCGTGCCGTCGGCCTCCGGCGCAGCCTTCAAGCAAGGGCAGAGCTTCCGTCCGCTGACGCGGCCGGGTTACTTTCTTTTGCTGGCCCAAAAGTCCCACAGGGAGTTCCTTCGGTCAAAGCTAACCAAAGAAAAGGCCTTCCTTGCAAGGGCACAAGCCCGCACGATCGATGCATACGCAGGGATGCTCCAGACAGGCCATCCATGGCCTGCTTGCGCACGGCCCGCATCCATGCGGGCCGCC
>NZ_JBQJIN010000007.1:0-220316 GCF_052078695.1 Lysobacter sp. CA196
CAGGCAGTCCTTGGCAGCGCGGGATTTGCGAGAACACCAACGGTCTGCTCCGGCAGTACTTTCCGAAGGGCACCGATCTATCGGGTTACACGCAACGGCAATTGGATCGAATCGCTCACGAATTCAACACCCGGCCGCGAGCGTCGCTGGGCTATCAGTTCCCCGCCGTGGTGTTCTTGCGCGAACTGGGCATGCCGGAGTTAGCAGCGAAAGTTCGTCAGAGTGTCTTCGATTCGTTTGCTGCACTTAGACGTTGACAGTGCAAACCAAAGAAAAGGCCTTCCTTGACAGAGCTCCCGTGCGAGTTCGCTGCGCGCGCCGGGATTTTCCGATAAGACATCCCCGTCTTATCGGAAAACGTCGCACGTCCTGTGCGCCGCCCTATGGGTCTACGGTTGCATCGCGAGTTCGGTGCTGCGCCAAGCTTTCACAGCAACAGGAACAGCAACGGCACCGCTTTGGGGTAGGAGCGGCGCGAGCCGCGACCGCGCTGTGTCCGGCTGCGGCGTTTCCGGCCGCAAGGCGATGATGCAACATCAAGAGCAAAAAGCTTCCGTCCGCTGACGCGGCCGGGTTACTTTCTTTTGCTGGCCCAAAAGAAAGCTAACCAAAGAAAAGGCCTTCCTTGACGAAGCTCCCCTGCGAGTTCGAAGCGTGCGCCGGGATTTTTCGATAGGACATCCTTGTCCTATCGAAAAACGGCGCACGTCCTGTGCGCCGCCCTCCGGGTCTACGGTTGCATCGGGAATTCGGCACTGCGCCAAGCTTTCACGGCAACGGCAACGGCAACGGCAACGGCAACGGCAACCGCAACCGCAACCGCAACCGCAACCGCAACCGCAGCGGCACCGGCACCGGCATCGCTTTGGGGTAGGAGCGGCGCAAGCCGCGACCGCGGCATTGCGATAACGACGTGGCGATCTGGAGGCTGCGTGGTCGCGACTTGCGTCGCTCCTACAGGGGAGAGGACGTCGCCTGTTGATTCAGACGCAGCCTTTGTAGACGCGACCGTGCACCCGGGCCGGCTTGGTCGTGGGGTGGATGTTGGTTTATTGCGTGGCAGATTGCTTTGCCTTTGCCTTTGCCTTTGCCTTTGCCTCTGCCTCTGCCTCTGCCATGGCTGTGCGCCGTCTCGCACTAGCGAAGGCAAACGAAGACCCGGAGGGCGGCGCGCAGGGATGCGCGTCGTTTTTCATCGGGACAGGGATGTCCCGTATGAAAAATCACCGCGGATGCATCGCTCGTGCGGGCTTGTGATTCAAAGGAAGCAACTTCTTTGGTTTACCTTTCTTTTGTTGCTTTAGACAAAAGAAAGTAACCCGCCGCTTTAGTGGCGGAAGCTTTTAGCGTTTGATCCTGATCCTGATCCTGATCCTGATCTTGCTAGGTCGATCCGAAGCGAGACCGCAACGACGATGTCGCGGCTTGCGCCGCTCCTACCCTGACGGGCTGCGGTCGGTATCGGCGCGAGATCGATGCGGCGCGGTCGCGGCTTGCGCCGCTCCTACCCCCGCGACGGTGCGCTCCTCCAATCGATGACGCGGGCGCTGCAGATTCCGCGCGTCCCGCGGTCGCGACTCACGTCGCTCCTACAGGGCAGGCGGCACCGCTGCCTTACTCAGACGCTGCCTTTGTAGCCGCGACCGCGCAGTGACGATGCGGCGGCGTTGCGCTCAATGCCCCGCAGGCTCCGGCAGCCCCCACGCGCGCCAATGCCGTGCGTACTGCGCCTGTGGCAACAAGACGAACACCGGCTGGGCGTTGGGCCTCAGCCACGCCAGCAGGCGATTCATCTCGCCGTCGTCCATCGCGGTGCAGCCGGCGGTGGCTTCGCCGGGGGCTTTCCACAGGTGGGCGAAGATGCAGCTGCCCGCGTCGGCGACGCCGTTGGGGTTGTGTTCGATCACGAAGCCCTGGCGATAGCGTTGGTCGCCGCCGGCATGCAGGTCGCGGCGCATCGGCTCGGTGGAGCCGGCGACCGCGGCCTCGCCGACGGTCTTGGCATCGACGATGCGGTTGTACAAGGGCGAGCCGCTGACGTCGATGCAGTAATCCGACGCGGTCATCGCGCTGTAGGGCAGGGCGGTCGCGACGCGGTCGGCGTAACCGAAGGCGGTGCCGATGCGGAACAGGCCGGCAGGGGCGCGGCCGTCGCCTTCGCGCTTGACCGGGCCGTCCTGCTGCGCGGGATGCAGGCCGAGGCCCCAAGCCGAACCGGCGCGGCCGATCGTCACCTCGGCCGCGTCGCCGATCGAGCGCCAATGGTCGCCGACGCGCTCGAAGCGCTGCAGCCGACCCTGATCGGCGTCCCAGTCGGTCGTGGTCACGACCACCAATTGCCCGGCCTGATTGGTTTCGCCGCCGTAGCGGTCGGTGCCGGTCGTGGCGCAGCCGGCCAGCATCAGGGCCAGTCCCGCCGCGATGAGGCCGGCGCACCAGCGCCGCCCCGAAGCGGACTCGAGCCTGGCCCCGGGCCTGGCTGGAGAGGCGGAATCGCGCCCGGACGAGGGCAAACGGAAGGACCGGAGCATGGGGATTCCTCGCGGCGCATCGTGCGGCATCAGGTGTCGAGCATGTCCTGGATGCGTTCGGCGTTGCTGTCGAGCTGGCTGAGCCGGCCCTGGCCGCGTTCGCACAGCAGGATGAAAATCAGGTCGAGCAAGTGCTGCAGCGCCGACTGGTACAACAGCGGCTCGACGTGGGCGCGCTCGTCGTGGGCCGAGACCAGCAGGGAGAAGTCGGCATGGGCGCGCAATGGGTTGGGGGTGTGGCGGGTCACCGAGACCACCTTGCCGCCGGCTTCGCCGAAGGTCCGCGCGAGGTGGCACAGCGCGGTCTGCTTGCCGAGCTCGGAGAACACCAGCAGCAGGTCGCTCTGGTTCGCGGTGGCGGTGCTCGCGGTCATCAGCACCGGGTCGAAATGGTGGACGCTGAGGATGCCGATCATCGCCAGCTTCATCGCCAGGGCGCGGGCCGGGATGCCGTCCTCGCCCAGGCCGATGATGAAGACCCGGCGCGCGTCCTGGATGAGCTCGGCGATGGCGTCGATGCGCTCGGCCGGGTTGATCAGCCGGGTTTCCTCCTCGGCGCGGGCCTTGCCGTGCCACAGGCGCTCGGCCAAGGCCGCATGCGGGTCGGCGTGGACCGATTCGACCGCGTGGGCGTCGTCGTGGCCGTGGCCGCGCGCGACCGCCTCGCCGATCGAGTACTTCAGGTCCGGATAGCCCTTGAAGCCGAGCTTCTGGCTGAACTTGACCACGCTGGACTGGCTGATGCCGAGCGCGTTGGCGAGCTGCTGCGAGGAATAGTCGCGCAGCAGGTGCGCGTTCTCGAGCAGGTAATCGGCGATCCGGCGTTCGATCGCCGACATCTGGTCGCGTTCGGAGCGGATCTTGAGCAAGGGCGACATCGGCGGGTCCAGTCCTGTACGGCTAATCCTGTGGCGAAACCGGAGCCGCGGCTCAGACGTCGAGCGGTTCCAGGCCGCGGATCTCGCGGATGCCCAGGCCCGGCGCGTCGGTCACCGTGATCTCCGATTCGTTGAAGATAACTCCCCCGTCGACCGGATTGAATGCGCACAGCGAGGGACCGTCCAGATCCACCTTGGTGATCACATTGGACTTGGCCACCGCCAGGTGGACCGCGGCGGCGACGCTGATGCTGGTTTCGATCATGCAGCCGATCATGCATTCGACCCCGTACATGGCGGCGATGTCGGCGATCTGGATGGCCTTGGACAGGCCGCCGGTCTTCATCAGCTTGATGTTGATGATGTCGGCCGCGCGCATCCGGATCAGGTCGATGACCTCGGCCGGGCCGAACACGCTCTCGTCGGCCATGATCGGGGTGTGGACCCGATCTGTGACGTACTTCATGCCGTCGAGGTCCTGCGCTTTGACCGGCTGCTCGACCAGTTCCAGGCGCACCCCGGCGTCTTCCAGGGTCTGCAGGGCATAGACCGCCTGCTTGGCGGTCCAGCCCTGGTTGGCGTCCAGGCGCAGCAGGGCGCGGCCCTCGACTGCGGCATAGATCGCCTTGACCCGCTCGATGTCGACGCCGATGTCCTTGCCGACCTTGATCTTCAGCGACTCGAAGCCGCGGTCGACCGCGGCGATCGAGTCGGCGACCATCTTCTCGATGTAGTCGACGCTGATGGTGATGTCGGTGGTGATGACCGGGTCGCCGCCGCCGAGCATCTTGTACAGCGGGGCGCCGTAAAGCTGGCCCCACAGGTCGTAGACCGCGATCTCGACCGCGGCCTTGGCGCTGGAATTCTTCTCCAGCGCGCCCTGGATCAGGCCGGTGATGCGGTTGAGGTTGGCGATCTCCTCGCCGATCAGGCGCGGCGAGATGAACTTGCGGATCGCCTCGACGATCGAGCCGTGGGTGTCGCCGGTGATCACCGCCGTCGCCGGCGCTTCGCCGTAGCCGATGTGGCCGGTGTCGGTGTGGACGGTGACGACGATGTCCTCGACCACGTCGACCGTGCGCAGCGCGGTCTTGAACGGGGTCTTGAGCGGTACCCGCAGCATGCCGAATCGGATGTCGGTGATCTTCATGTGGTCGGTAGGGTCTTGGTTCGTTCGGCGTGTTCGGTGGTTGGGAGGGTGGCGGCGCTCGGCGACGCTACTTCGGAGGGTATCGACGGCGATGTGAAGTCAGCGCCCCCTGCTTGGAGAGGGATCGCTCTCCGGCGCGGATGGCCCCGCTCATGGACGTATACGTTGAATGCTGGTGATCCGGTCCACGGTCGGCTGCTCGCGGTTGAACAGCAGCGGCACCAGCGGGGTCACCGAGACGCCGTTGAGGTGCACGCGCGCCAGTTCGCCGGTGCGGTCGCGGAAGGTGATGCCGGTGGTGTCGTGGATCACGTAGGGCCAGCCGTCCTCGTGGCCGACCACCATCATCACGTGGCCGGGGATGTAGATCAGGTCGCCGACTTCCAGGGTCTTGAGGATCTTCAGGCGATCGTCGTGGCTGACGTCGTCGGCCAGCTCGATGCGGTTGTAGGCCGGGCTGACCGCCTGGTCGCGAGTATTGCGCGGCAGCTGCACGCCGAAGCTGCGGTAGATCTCGGAAACGAAGCCGCTGCAGTCGCGGGTGTTGTAGGAGTGACCCCAGCCGTAGCGTTCGCCGAGGAACTTGAAGCCCTGGCGGACCAAGTTAGCCTGCGTCAGCGGCAGATAGTCCGCGGAAACATCCGAGGTGCGCGGCAGCAAGGCCGGGGAAAACTGCAAACGCCCCGCGCCGTCGCGATACGGCAACTCGATCACATGCGAAGCGTAGTGGTGTTGGCCGTTGACCGGGCGCTCGGCCGGCCAGTCGGCGAGCAGCGGCGCGCGCACGCCCATCTCCAATTGCAGGTCGGACACGCCGGGTTGTTCGGGGGCATGCACGGTGCGTGCGGTCGCGCCGGTCACCACCAGATAGGGCGCCTTGCGGGTGTAGGCGAAGATCGGCTTGGCCTCGCCCTCGGCGATGCGGTCTTTCTCGACCCAGGCCGCGTACAGCTCGCTGACCACGAACCAGTACTGGCCGTCGAGACTCTCGTGCGCGATCGCCACCGGCGTGCCCGGGAACAGCGCGCTCTCCTGGTAGCGGTCGATGTCGGTGTCGCCGCGCGAGGTGAACACGCGCAGCCGGGTCGGGAAGGTGCGCAGGTCGGCGCGGCGCACGACCATGCCGTAGCGCGTGACCTGTTGCGCCGGGATCGCGTCCAGCGCCAGGGCGTCGCCGAGTAGCTGCAAAGTGAGCGCGGGTACTTCCTCGCCGCGCTCGTCGTACAGGGTTTCCTCGCGTGCCTGCGACAGCGCCGCGATCCATTCATGCACCTGCGCACGTCGCAGTTTTGCCGGCAGATGTTCGATATCGTGCACCGACGGGTCGAGCCGATGCAGGCGCTGGTTCTGCGCGGCGATCGCTTTGCGGTCGAGTATCGTCGTGTCGGGCTGGGTCTGCTGGCGTATCCAGTAGTCCGCGTTCAATTGCCCCTCCTCGATGCCGATCACGCCGGTCTCTATCGAGCCCGTTCCGGTTATGCCGGTCGCCGGCGTGCGCGGCGTCTCGCGTGCGAGCGCCGGCGTCGCGCCCAGTTGCGTGGCGGCCAGCCATGCCGCGAGCAACAACGCGGTGCGGCCGTGGGAATGCTGCGGGTGGCGAATGTCGTCAGGCATCGCTTCAAGCTCCGGGCGCGCTGGGCCGATCCCGCGCGCCGTCACAGGCCCGATGCCGGTCGTCCGGCACCCACCCGGCTTCGACGAACGCGCGACGTCGGGTCGGTCCGCAGAATACATACTTCCTACAAAAAATAGATAGAGAATAATTTATTGACCGGGTCCGCCCTTCATGTTACACAGCCATGAATCGATGGCCCCCGCGTGGGTGACACCAGGTATGGATCCCGTGACTGACCTGCTGTTTATCGCTCCCCGCGCGAGGGCCATCGTCTTCTTCGCTGGGAGTTGGCGGGCGGCCGTGCTGGCCGCGGCGCTGGCCGTGGCCGCGCCGGCCTGGGCCGACGGCGCGGCCACGGACGATGCCGGCGAGCGCCTTGCGGCCATCGTCGCCTTGGTCGACACCGGCCATTTCGAGGGCGCCCGCGCCCGCATCGACGAGGCCCTGGCCCGCCCCGGGTTGACCGCGCCGCAGCGCCAGGCGCTGGCGTTCGAGCGCGAACGCATGCGCCGCATCCGTCTGGATTTCACCCTCGACGAAGCCCGGGCCCAGGCCAAGCTGCGCGAACAGATCCCCGACCTGCATGCCGACGAGTTCGCCGCCTGGGACCGCGCCGGCCTGCTCGAGTACATCATCATCGACGGCGACAAACGCTACTTCCAACGCGCGCCGTCGAACCTGTTCCGGCTCAGCGAGCAGGCGCTGGCGCGCCGCAAGCCCGGCGCCAAGCCGCTGAGCCATGGGCCGATGGAAGTGCTCAACGCCCATCACGCCGAAGTACGCGATGCCGCGCTCAAGAGCGGGCTGGCCCATGCCGCGCCGCGGCGCGTGCGCGTGACCCAGTCGCTGACCGTCGAAGTCGATGCGGTGCCGGCCGGCAAGACGGTGCGCGCCTGGCTGCCGTACCCGCGTGCCCTGCCGCGGCAGCAGGAAGGCATCCGTTATCTCGCCAGTGCCCCGGCCCGCCATCGCATCGCGCCGGAGTCGGCGCTGCAGCGCACGATCTATCTGGAACAAACCGCGCAGGCCGGCCAGCCGACCAAGTTCCAGGTGCAGTACGAGTTGACCGTGTACGGCCAGTACCGCGCGATCGACCCGGACAAGGTGGTGCCGGCGCCGCTGGACGAACACACCCGGCCGTATCTGGGCGAACGCGCGCCGCATATGGTCTACACCGACGCGCTGCGCAAGTTCTCGCGCGAGGTGGTGGGCGACGAAACCAATCCTTACCGCATCGCCAAGAAACTCTATGCCGCGGTCGACCGCATTCCCTGGGCCGGCGCGCGCGAGTACTCGACGATCTCCAACATCAGCGACTACGCCCTGCACGCCGGCCATGCCGACTGCGGCCAGCAGACCTTGCTGCTGATGACCCTGCTGCGCCTCAACGGCATCCCGGCGCGCTGGCAGTCGGGCTGGGTCTACGGCGACGACGGCTACACCAACATGCACGACTGGGCCTGGATGTATCTGGCGCCCTACGGCTGGATGCCGGTCGATGTCACGACCGGCCGTTTCGATTCGTCCGATGCGCAGCTCGCCGACTTCTATTTCGGCGGCTTCGATGCCTACCGCATCGCGTACAACGACGACTACGGCCGCGACTTCGTCCCGGCCAAGACGCACGAACGCTCCGAAACCGTGGATTCGCAACGGGGCGAGGTCGAGTGGGAAGGGGGAAATCTCTACTTCGACCAATGGGATTACGACTACGAGACACAAGTGCTGCCCGCCAAGGCTTGAGCAGGCGGAGCGGCGTCCATCATTCTGGGGAGGAAGTGCGGTATGAACGGCAAGACCTTGCGTAAGTCCGGGCTGTGCATGGCGATGGGGATCTGCCTTGCTTCGATGGCGCTGCAGCCGGCGCTGGCGGCCAACACCGACGGCTCGCTCGCCGGCCGGGTGACCGCCGGCGCCGAGGTCACGGTGCGCAGCACCGAGACCGGTTTCACCCGCACCGTGAAGGCCGACGAGAGCGGCAACTACCGCTTCCCGTTCCTGCCGATCGGCACCTATCAGCTGCAGGCCAGCAAGGACGGCGCCGCGGTCGGCCAGCCGATCGAGGTGGTGGTGAGTCTGGGCAACGAGGCCAACATCAACCTCGGCGATGCGACCAATCTCGGTGCCGTGCAGGTAATCGGCTCGCGGGTGATCTCGCCGGTCGACGTGCGTTCGACCGAGTCGGCGACCAACGTCACCAAGGCCGAACTCGAACGCGTGCCGGTCGGCCGCGACGCGCAGTCGGTGGCCTTGCTCGCGCCCGGCGTGATCCAGGGCCAGTACGGCGGTGCCTCGTTCGGCGGCTCGTCGGTGTCGGAGAACGCGGTCTACATCAACGGCCTGAACGTCACCGACTTCTACAAGCGGGTGGGCTTCTCCTCGGTGCCGTTCGGCTTCTTCAAGGAGTTCCAGGTCAAGACCGGCGGCTACTCGGTCGAGTACGGCCGCACCACCGGCGGCGTGATCAATGCGGTGACCCAGTCGGGCACCAACGAGTTCCGCTACGGCGCCGAGCTGGTGTGGGAACCGGCTTCGCTGCAGTCCAAGGGCAAGAACCACTACGACGCCGACGGTAATCCGTTCCGCATCGCCAGCAAGGACCAGTACGACCGCACCAACCTCAACGTCCACGCCTCCGGTCCGATCGTCAAGGACAAGCTGTTCTTCTACGCGATGTACGAGTTCCGCGACTATCAGCCGGAAAGCACCAACGACGCCGGCAGCACCTTCTTCAAGGGCAAGTCCGACAAGGGCTTCTGGGGCGCCAAGCTGGATTGGCAGATCAGCGACAAGCATCTGCTCGAATTCCTGGCCTTCTCGGACAAGAACGAGACCACCACCGACAACTATCAGTACGACTTCGACGCCGGCCAGCGCGGCAACCGCTCCAACACCCAGTTCAACGAGGCCGGCGGCACCAACTGGGCGCTGACCTACACCGGCTACCTCACCGAGAACTTCTCGATGAAGGCGCTGTATGGCGAGAACAAGCGCGACCGCATCCAGAGCAGCCTCAACGACATCGCCTGCGATGCGGTGCAGGACCGCCGCGTCGCCGGCCTGCCGCAGATCGGCTGCGTGTCGTCGGCGCAGATCGAGGTCGGCCTGGACAAGCGCGAAGCCGCGCGCCTGGACTTCGAGTGGCAGCTCGGCAACCACTTGCTGCGCTTCGGCCTGGACCGCGAGGTCAACACCTCCGAGAACGAGAGCTTCTACCCGGGGCCGTCGCGCAAGTTCTTCCAGATCTACCCGACCCGTCCGGGCACCACCTTGGAGAACGGCGGCGTCGTGCCGGCCGGCGTGACCGCCTACGTGCGCGCGCGCCAGCAGGAAGTGCGCGGCAACTTCGAGTCGATCAACTCGGCCTACTACCTCGAAGACAACTGGCAGATCACCCCGGACTTCATGCTCAATGCCGGTGTGCGCATCGAGGGCTTCGACAACAAGAACGGCGAAGGCAACACCTACATCAAGATCGACGACATGGTCGCGCCGCGCCTGGGCTTCTCCTGGGACTTCAAGGGCGACGGCCGCTCCAAGGTGTTCGGCAACGTCGGCCGCTACTTCCTGCCGATCGTCAATCAGATCAACGTCAAGCAGGCTGGCGCCTTCCTCGACGAGCGCACCTTCTACGTGTTCAACGGCCTGGAGCCGTTCCAGTACAACGGCTCGACCTATTACCGCCCGATTCTGGGCGCGCAGATCGGCGCGGTCGACAACAGCCAGGGCGACGGCACCGTCGGCGACCTGCGCAGCGAGGTCGACGCCGACATCGACCCGGTCTACCAGGACGAGGCCATCCTCGGCTTCCAGTCGATGATCGACGACACTTGGTCGTGGGGCGTGCGCGGCATCTACCGTCGCCTGCACAACGCCATCGACGACATGGAAATCACCTCCAACGGCATCCTGTGCGGCGGCGAACCCGGCAGCATCGGCTACGTCATGGCCAACCCGGGCAAGGACGTCACCCTCTACACCGACACCAACTGCGACGGCACCAACGACGGTTTCGTCACCATCGACACCTCGCGCGCCGGCTGGGCTTTGTACGACGATGACGGCAACTACGTCGGCGAGCGCGGCTGGGTCAAGCCCAAGCGCAGCTACCGCGCGCTGGAGTTCATGCTCGACCGCGCCTGGGACGACAAGTGGGCCTTCAATGCGTCCTATACCTGGTCCAAGAGCGAGGGTAACGCCGAAGGCCCGTCTAACTCGGACTTCGGTTTCGACAACACCGGCCGCACCGAGTCCTTCGACGACCCGTTCGTGAACTTGAACGGCAACGGCCCCCTGCCGAACGACCGCCGCCACCAGATCAAGCTGCGCGGCGCCTACGCCTTCGACGACCACTGGTCGGTGGGCGCGACCTTGAACGCGCAGTCGGGCCGGCCGATCAACGCCTTCGGCAAGGGCAATCCGTTCGACGACACCAGCTACCACAGCTTCTACGTGTGCGTGTCCAACTGCACCGCCGACGCTTCGCAGCGCGTGTACGAGCTGCGTCGCCGCGGTTCGGGCGGGCACCTGCCGTGGACCTTCGACATCGGTGCCAGCCTGACTTATCAGCGCTCGATCGGCGAAGCCGATCTGCGGGTCAAGCTGGCGGTCTACAACCTGCTCAACAACCAGCGCAAGCTCGAAGTCGACGACGAGTTCGAGACCGGCATCGGCGTGCCGAACGAGTTCTACCGTTACGGCACCGGCTACCAGAGCCCGCGCTACGCCCAGCTGACCGTGTCCGTGGATTTCTGATGGTGTACCCGTTGGCGGCCCCGGGATGGGGCCGCCGTTCTTTCCCGCAGGGCCGCCCGATGCGACACAGACCCCGTTGGCCGGCCCTGATTTTTATTCTGGCGATCGTCGCGGTGCCCCTGGCGGGCGCGGCGGCGGGTCGTGCCGGCACGCCGGACGCCGATGACGCGAACCGGCGAGCGCTCGACCGTATCTTCGACGACGCCATGGCGCGCTACCGCCTGCCTGGGCTCGCGATCGGCGTGGTCGAAGACGGCGCCGTGACCTATCAGCGCACCGCAGGCGAGTTGGTGGCCGGCGAGGGCGCGGCGATCACGCCCGACAGCCTGTTCAAGATCGCTTCGAACACCAAGTCGATGACCACCGCCTTGCTGGCGCGCCTGGTCGATGCCGGCAAGCTGCGCTGGGACGACCCGGTGACCCGGCATCTGCCGGGTTTCCGCATGCACGAGGATTGGGTCACGCGCGAGATGCAGGTGCGCGACCTGCTGATCCACAACAGCGGCCTGCGCGCCGGTGCCGGCGACCTGATGCTGTGGCCGGAGCCGAACACGTTCACCCGTGCCGACATCCTGCACGGCCTGCACTATCTCAAACCGGTGCACAGCTTCCGCTCGCGTTACGACTACGACAACCTGCTCTACATCGTCGCCGGCGAAGTGGCCGCCGCGGCGGGCGGCGCGCCGTACGAGACCTTGCTGCGCCGCGAAGTATTCGTGCCGCTGGGGCTGTCGCGTTGTCAGATCGGCGATTGGAGCCGCGATGCGCTCGGCGATGTTGCACAACCGCATGTGCAGCGCGATGGCCGCAATGTCGTGGTGCGCCGTGACGGTGCGCAGATCGCGGCGACGACGATGGACCCGGCCGGCGGCGTGCGCTGCAGTCTGCGCGACATGACCGCCTTGATCGGTGCCTGGCTCGATCCGCAACGCGCGGGCGCCGACGGCAAACCCTGGCTGTCGCCGCAGCAGCGCGAGGAACTGTGGCGACCGCAGATGGCGATGACCGTCTCGAAGCGGCAACGCGAATGGAGCCGCACACATTTCGCTGCCTACGGTTACGGTTGGCGGCTCAGCGATGCCGACGGCCTGCTCAAGGTCTCGCACACCGGTACCCTGATGGGCATGTACTCGCTGGTGACCTTGTTGCCCGAGCGTCGCAGCGGCTTCGTCGTGTTGATCAACGGCGACGCTGGACAGGCGCGCAGCGTGCTCGACCAGGTCCTGAGCGAGCGCTACACCGCGCCGGCCCGGGCCCGCTCGGTCGGTTATTACGCCGATGCGCTCGAGCACGAAACGCAGGAGCGCGAAGCGCAGGCGCCGACAGCGATGCGCGCGCCGGATACCTCGAAGCGCACGGCGATCCGCCCGTCGATGCTGCGCGATCGCCTGGGCGTCTATCGCGACCCGTGGTTCGGCGAGGCCGTGGTTTGCGCACGCGGCGACGGAGTCGAGTTCGCCGCGCGCAAGTCGCCCTTGCTCAAGGGTAAGATCATGAGCGTCGGCGAGCGCCTGCTGGTCGATTGGGCCGCAGACGAAATCGACGCCGAGGCTTGGCTCGACTTCCAGACTTCGGCCGACGGCGCCGTTACCCTGACACTGGCGAAGGTCGATCCCGATGCGGATTTCAGCTACGACTACGAAGACCTGGCGTTCGTGCGCGTCGGCGACTGCCCCAGGGTTGAGAGCCGCCCTTGAGTTGAGCCTCGTCCTGGCGCTGAGCGCCTGCGTCGCTACGCCTGCGCTAGCGCCGGTGCCGACGAAGCCGCACAGCGTCGCACCCGAGGTTTCGCCGGCGACCGATGCCGCCGCCGGGGGCATGGTCGAGATCCGATCTTTGGTCTGGGACATCTCCCTGGACATCCGCTACGCCGGCCGCGACAACTTCGTCGGCCGCCCAGTGAAGGGATACGAGGCCGCCGGTTGCTATCTGCACGAGCGCGTCGCCCAGGCCTTGGCCCGGGTCGAACGCAGCCTGCGGCCGCAGGGCTTGATGCTGCAGATATACGACTGCTACCGGCCGGTGCGCGCGGTCCGGGACTTCGTCGCCTGGGCCGGCGACCTCGCCGATCAGCGCGGCAAGCCGCAGTACTACCCGAACCTCGACAAACGTGAGTTGCTCGGCGACTACATCTCGCCGACCTCCGGCCACAGTCGCGGCGCCACCGTCGACCTGAGCCTGCTGGAACTGCGCGAAGACCGCTTCGAGCCGATGGACATGGGCACGCCTTTCGACTTCTTCGACGAAACCGCGCATACCGCCTCGCCGAACGTCGGTGCCCGGCAGCGCTCCAATCGCGAACTGCTGCGCTCGGCGATGCGTCGCGAAGGTTTCGAGAACTATCCGCTGGAGTGGTGGCACTACACCTACAAGCCGGAGCCTACGCCGCAGACGGCGTTCGATTTTCCGGTGAGGTGAGGGGCTGAGCTCCTCTTTCCTCTCGCGTTTACGGCGACCGTAGGCAGTGCAGGGCTGAGAGGGCTAGGGCGAGGGCCTTCGGTTCTCGGCGTTGCGCTTCGACCTAGGCATTCGCAACGCCTGTTTCCCCTCACCCCAACTGTTTCCCCTCACCCCAACCTCTCTCCCGCAAGCGGGAGAGGGGCTAAGAGCGGGCGGCTTTAGTCCTCTCTCCCGCAAGCGAGAAAGGGGCTAAGAGCGCATGGCTTTCGGTTCCCTCTCCCGCTTGCGGGAGAGGGTCAGGGTGAGGGCATCGCGCAAGCCTCCGCCGACGATGGCCTCAGCGATCCGACTGCGCGCCCACCGGCAAATACAGCTCCGCAATCCGCAATGCGAGGCGATACGGCTCGGGGTCGTTGCGATTGCTCAACAGCACGACGGTCAGCCGTCGCTGCGGATAGCGCACGATGACGTTGCGAAAGCCGATGCTCTCGCCGGAATGCCACAGGGTCTCGTCGGTGATGCGCCAGCCGTAGCCATAGGCGACATCCGCCAAGTCGGTGGAGGTATGCGGACTGAAGGCCAAGCGCCGCGACGCGTCGCTGAGCAAGCGGTCGTCGTACAGGGCTGCGTCCCAGCGGGTCAGGTCGTCGATCGAGGAATAGATGCCGCCGTCGCCGAGCACGGCGCTGGTCGGGCTCTGGTCGGTGCGGGTCCAGCGGTCCTGCTCGAAGCTATAGCCATAGGCGCGGTGTGCGACCTCGGACACGCCGCGTTCGTAGGCGACGGTATCGCGCATGCCGAGTGGCAGGAAGATGCGTTCGCGCGGGAAACCGGCGAAGCTCTGGCCCGAGGCTTTCTCGACCGTCAGCGCGAGCAGGGCGTAGCCGCTGTTGCTGTAGCGATAGGCTTGGCCGGGGACGAAGTGGGTGCGGTCCTAGCCTTCGAGGACGCGCAGAACGTCGCGGTCGTGCATCTGCCGGTCGCGGTCGTCGTACTGCGGCGGCATGACGTCTTCGTAGTCGATCAGGCCCGAGTTGTGGCTGAGGATCTGGCGGATCGTGATGGCATCGGCGGCCTTGGGCAGCGACGGCAGCCAACGCTTGATCGGGTCGTCGAGGCCGAGCTTGCCGTCCTCGGCCAGCAGCAATACCGCCGCGGCGGTGAACTGCTTGCTGATCGAGGCCAGGCGGTAATTGGTTTGTGGGGTTGCCGCGGTGCCGGTCTCGACCACCGCCCGGCCGTAGCCCCGGCGCAACACCGGCTGGCCGTCGCGCAGCACCAGCAAAGAGGCGCCAGGGCCGGTGCCGGCGTAGTCGCGCATCCAAGTGTCGATACGTTCGGACCGGGCCAAGTCGGCGCTCGGGGGCTCGGCAGTGGAAGACGCCGGCGTGCCGGCGCAGCCGGCGATCAGGGCGGTCAGCCCCAGGGTCAGGGTGAGCGTTCGCATCGGCCGATACTGCGATAGGGCGCGCGCGGCGGGAAGTGTCTTGGTCATGTTGCGGCTTGGCGGGACGTCATCGCTTTACTGATGCATGGCCTGAAGTGTCTGGATCCCCAGGGTTTTATCGAGGCATCGCTTTGAAGTCTCTGGATCCCCGCCTGCGCGGCGATGACGGCGGTGAGGGGCGCCACGAGTTCCTTCCTGCTGTCGGTTTGCGAAGCAGGCCCTGCCTACTTCGACGGAGCCGAACTCGCAGGGCTCGCCTGGGATTCAATCCACCGCTGGAACACTCCGGGACCCGATTCGGCGCTTATCAGTGCTTGCTATTAAATAGCGCGCTATGTAAATTGAGCGCCATGAAGAAGCCCGCCGCCCCCGCCCAATCGCCGCAGCCGACCCTGTTGCTCGACGACCAGCTATGCTTCGCTCTGTATTCGACCAGCCTGGCGCTCAACAAGGTCTATCGCAAACTGCTGACCAAGCTCGGCCTGACCTACCCGCAGTACCTGGTGATGATGGTGCTGTGGGAGCGCGACGAGGTGACGGTGTCGGAGATCGGCGAACGCCTGTTCCTCGATTCGGCCACGCTGACGCCGCTGTTGAAGCGGCTCGAAGCCGCCGGCCTGGTCACGCGTACCCGCGCCGCCAACGACGAGCGCCAGGTCATCATCGAGTTGAGCAAGGCCGGGCGCGCGCTGAAGACCAAGGCCCAGGGCATTCCGCATGGCGTGTCGTGCGCGGTCGAAGGTTGCTCCTACGAGCAACTGGCGCTGATCAAGCAGCAACTCGAAAGTCTGCGCGAGAGTCTGATCCGAAACGGTTGAGCGATGCCGGCCCGTGCGGCCCGCGTCGATCGAGCTTGTAAGTAGTGTGCGATTAAATAGCCATCGATTCATTCCGGCGGGCCCGCAACCCGCCATCATCCATCACCCATCCCACCGGAGCCTCACCATGTCCATCGAAAAAGTCCTCTACACCGCCCATGCTCACGTCACCGGCGGCCGCGACGGCCGCGCCGTCTCTTCCGACAACGCGCTCGACGCCAAGCTGACCACGCCGCGCGAACTCGGCGGCGCCGGCGGCGACGGCACCAACCCGGAGCAGCTGTTCGCTGCCGGTTATTCGGCCTGCTTCATGGGCGCGCTGAAGTTCGTCGCCGGCCGCGAGAAGATCGCGCTGCCCGCCGACGCGGCGATCGACGGCAGCGTCGGCATCGGCCAGATCCCGACCGGCTTCGGCATCGAAGTCGAACTGAAGATCTCCTTGCCGGGCCTGCCGCGCGACCAGGCGCAGGCGCTGGTCGAGAAGGCCCACGTGGTCTGCCCGTACTCCAACGCGACCCGCGGCAACATCGACGTGACCTTGACCCTGGTCTGATCGATACGCTGGCGGCGCAGCCCTCGCTGCGCCGCCGCGAGCACGCGACGACGAACGGCCCGGTTGCGCATGCAGCCGGGCCGTTCGTTTTGGTGGGATTTGAAGCGCAGGCGGTGAATTTCGGTGAGCTACATACATCTGCCTGAATCCGCGTGAGCGAGCGTGAGTTCGCAACGCAAACCGATCAATAAACTGCTACGCGATCGCACAGACTCGCCACGGCGTTTCGTTCTCTGCTGTCGCGAATCGACTCACCCGCTGCACGTTGTCGTTCGCCGCTGTCGCTCGTAGCTGTCGTTCGTCATTGTCGAAACTGGATCTCGTCGTTGTCGGATGGCCGGGTCAGCGCCCGGCTTCGTCGTTGGCACGGGCGTGACGCCGTTGTAATCGAAGGTCCTCGTCCTTCGACCGTCCCCGTCGTGCCAACTTTGGCTAACGGAGGAACGTTCATGCCCGCAGATGCGCGTCGTCTTCGCCTACATCCCCTCAGCCGCGGCATCGCCCAGGCGATCCCGCTGCTGATCGCGCTGCAGATGTTCGCCGGCCAGGCCCGGGCCGCGTGCACACCGGCTGCGCCGAGCGATGGCGCCACGGTCAGTTGCACCGGCGTGCCGATCCTGCTGCCGCCGAATCCGAACAGCTTCCTCAGCAACTCCAACAACCTCGACGTCACCGTCCAGGCCGGCGCGATCATGAGCACGCTGCCGGGCGGCACCGCGATGACCTTCGGCGGCAACGGCCTGACCCTCAATAATCTCGGCGCGATCGACGCCAATGCCGCCGGCTCGCTGGTGCTGGCGCGCGCGCTGTCGGTCGGCAACCTGATCGCACCGGCCGGCGGCAACGTCGCCATCAACAACCAGGGGTCGATCGAAGGCACCTTCGACGGTACCTTCGGTCTCGGCGGCACGGCCATGCTGATCGCCAACACCGGCGCCACCACCATCGCCAACAGCGGCTCGATCGGCATGAGCGCGCTGGGCCTGTTCGACCCGGTCAACTCGGTCGCGGTGGCCATTTACGGCGGCGGCAACGTCAATTTCACCAACACCGGCACGATCACCGGTCGGGTCGCGTTCTCCAGCCCAGGCAGCGGCGGCAACCTCTTCGTCAACGCCGGCACCATCAACGGCAGCGTCTCGCTCGGCACCACCCTCAGCAACGACACCTTCGTCGCGGTCACCGGTTCCTCGCTCGGCAATCCGCTGATTCCGCTGCCGCCGGTGACCATACCGACGCCTTCCATTCCACCGAGCTTGCTGACCTTCGCCGGGACCGGCACGGTCGATGCCGGCGTCGGCGGCTTCGACACGTTGGTGTTGCAGAACACCGTCGCCGGCCCGGGCTCGGGCACCGGCGGCAGCGGTTCGGTCTCGGGGCTGCAATACCTCAATTTCGAAAACCTGACCGTCAACAGCGGCACATGGACCCTGAGCGGCGCGGTGGTCAGCGGCAATGCGACCCTCAACGGCGGCCTGTCGGTGTTCGACAACTCGCTGTCGTTCGGCACCGGCACCCTGACCGCGAACGGCGGCGCGATCCAGGCCTCGTTGCCGGGCCTGACCCTGGCGCAGAACGTCAACCTCAGCGGCGGCTTGATCGTGCAAGGCCCTAACAGCCTGAGCCTCGGCGGCACCGTCAGCGGCGCCGGCGGCCTGATCAAAAATGGTACCGGCACGCTATCGCTGCTCGGCAGCAACAACTTCAGCGGCGGCCTGGCGCTCAACGCCGGCGGCCTCACCCTCGGCAGCGCCGGTTCGCTCGGCACCGGCCTGTTGCTGGTCGGTGGCCCGGCGACGCTCAACACCGCCTTCACCGGCACTTTGACCAATCAGGTACAGCTCAACGGCGCATTGGCGCTCAATGGCGCCGGCACGCTGACCCTCGGCGGCAACATCAACGGCGCCGGCAGCCTGACCCTGGGCAGTGGCGCACTGGCCTTGACCGGCAGTAACAACTACAGCGGCGGCACCGTGCTGCAGGCCGGCTCGATCGACGTCGGCAACAACAGCGCGCTCGGCACCGGCACCCTGACCGTCAACGGCGCCGGCAGCTTGACCGGCGCGGCTGGTGTGACCCTGACCAATAACCTGGTGCTCAACAACACCCTCAACTTCGGCGCCGGCGGCGGGGGCGGCGCGTTGACCCTCAACGGCACGATCAACGGTGCCGGCGGTCTCAGCCTCGCCGGCGCGCCCGGGCTAACGCTCAACGGCAGCAACAATTTTTCCGGCGGCTTCAATCTCGGCGGCGGCGCGCTGACCGTCGGCAGCAACACTGCCCTCGGCAGTGGCGCGGTGACCGTCAGCGGCGCCGGCACCCTGGACGCCAACACCGCGGTCAGTCTCGGCAACAACTTCAATCTCAATGCGGGGCTGGGCATCCTCGGTAGCAACGACCTCGCCCTCAGCGGCAGCCTCGGCGGGCTCGGCGGCCTGAGCAAGAGCGGCGCGGCGACCTTGAGCCTGGGCAACGCCAACGCGTTCGCCGGCGGCATCAATCTGCTCGGTGGCGGACTCAGCATCGGCACCAACACCTCGCTCGGCCTCGGCAGCTTGACCGTCAACGGTGCGGCGAACTTCAGCTCCACCGCCGCAGTCGACCTCGGCAATGCGGTGGTGCTGAATGCCGATCTCGGCATCGGCGGTGCCAACGACATCGGCTTCGGCGGCCTGATTTCCGGCGCCGGCGGTTTGAACTACGGCGGCAGCGCCACCTTGAGCCTCAACGGCGCCAACGCCTTCGGCGGCGGCGTCGACCTGGCCAGCGGCAGTCTCAGCGTCGGCAACAACCTCGCCCTCGGCACCGGGTCGCTCAACATCAGCGGCGATGCCGGCCTCAGCGCCGGCGTGCCCGGCATCGCCCTGGCCAACGCGGTCAATCTCGCCACCGGCACCACGCTCGCCTTGAGCGGCGCCAACGCGCTCGCGCTCAACGGCAGCATCGCCGGCGACGGCGGTGTGTCGATCAACGGCAGCGGTGCGTTTACGCTCGGCGGCAGCAACACCTTCGGCGGCGGCGTCGCGCTCGCGTCCGGCGATCTCCTGCTGGGCGGCAGCGCTTCGCTCGGTACCGGCACGCTCGATGTCAGCGGCAACGCCAGCCTGGCCAGCACCGGCGCAGCCTTGACCCTCGGCAATGCGGTCAACCTCGGCTCCGGTGCCGGCCTCACCCTCGGCGGCGCCGCCGATCTCAGCTTCGGCGCCACCATCGGCGGCGCCGGCTCGCTGATCAAGACCGGTATCGGTGCGGTCTCGCTCAACGGCGCCAACAGCTTCGGCGGGGGTTTCGACCTGCAGGCCGGTACGCTCAATCTCGGCGCCGACACCGCCCTCGGTAACGGCGCGCTGTCGGTCAACGGCGCGGCCACGCTCAACGCCAGTACCGCGCTGAGCGTGAGCAATGCGATCAACCTCAACGCCGGGCTCACGATCGGCGGCGCCAACGACCTCGCCCTCGCCGGTACCATCGGCGGCAGCGGCGGCTTGAGTTTCAACGGCCCGGCCACGCTCACGCTCAGCGGCAGCAACGCCTTCAACGGCGGCATTGCCCTCGGTGGCGGCACCCTCGCAGTCGGCGCGGATCTGGCCCTCGGCGGCGGCGCCTTGAACGTCGGCGGCAACGCCGGCCTGACCGCGAGCGCGCCGGACATCGCCCTGGCCAATGCGATCAATCTCGGCGCCGGCGTTTCGCTCGATGTCAGCGGCGCCAACGACCTCTCGCTGAGCGGCGTCATCGGCGGCGCCGGCGGCTTGATCATGAGCGGCAGCGGCCTGCTCGATCTGAGCGGCGCCAACCTGTTCGGCGGCGTGACCCTCAATGCCGGCACCTTGGGCGTCGGCAGCAATCTGGCCCTCGGTAGCGGCACGCTCAACGTCGACGGCGATGCCGAACTCACCGCGACCGCGCCCGCCATCGCGCTCGGCAATGCCATCACCTTGGCGAGCGGCGCGCAGCTGGGCATCGGCGGCAGCAACGATCTCGCGCTCAACGGCAGCATCGGCGGCGCCGGCGGCCTCGCCTTCGACGGCAGCGGCACGTTGACGCTCGGTGCGGCGAATACCTTCGGCGGCGGTTTCGAGCTCGACGCCGGCACCCTGGCGCTCGGCAGTTCCACCGCGCTCGGCAGCGGCGCGCTCAGCGTCGGCGGCAACGCCAACCTCAGCGCCGCGGTCGCCGGCATCGACCTCGCCAACGCCGTCGAGGTCGACGCGGGCGCCGCGCTCAGCGTGATAGGCGCCAACGCGCTGACCTTGAGCGGTACCCTGATGGGCAGCGGCACCTTGATCAAGGCCGGTAGCGCCGCGCTGACGCTCAACGGCAATGTCTCGGGTTTCGCCGGCGGGTTATCGGTGCAGGGCGGCACCCTCAACGTCGGCAATCCGATTACCGCCGGCTTCACTTCGGCGGCCGGCACCAGCGCCAACTTCAGCGGCGGCGTCGACCAACTCAGCGCGACCGGCGCCATCGCCGGGGCGGTCGATCTCGGCGGCGGCGACGACCGTTTCTACAGCAGGCTGGCGAACCTGGCCGGCATCACCGGCACGATCAACGGCGGCGCTGGCAGCGACACCTTCGCAGTCGGCAGCAGCGGCGAGGGCAGTTTGCCTTGGGCTTCGTTGATCGGCTTCGAGCAGCTCAGCCTCGCTGCCGGAGGCAGCTTGATCCTGCCCGCCGGCGGCACCGCCAACTTCGTCGACAGCGCCATCGCCGGCAACCTGGTGCTCAACGGCACGCTTGCGGGCAATGCTGCGGTCGCGTCGGGCGGCGCACTGATTGGGGATGGCGCGTTGACCGGTGCGTTGACGCTCGGCGGTACCCTCGCGCCTTCCGGCCTGGCCGGGGCGACGGGTGCGGCCGGCGGCAACGGATCGGTCGGCGCGTCACTCAATGTCGCCAGCCTGAGCTTCACTCCCGGCGGGACTCTGCAACTGCGGCAGACCGGCGCCGGCGTCACCGACAGCGTGGTGGTCGCGGGCACGGCAAGCTTGAACGGCGGCCAGGTGGTGGCGATTCCGCAGGCCGGCAGCTACGCCCCGATCACCGACTACCGCATCGTCGACGCCGGCACGATCAGCGGCGCCTTCACCGGCGTGTCGCAGACCGCATTGCCGTTCCTCGATGCGACCCTGGTGACGATCGGCAACGACGTGTTCCTGCGCTTGAGCGAACACGACGCCGGCGGCAGCGGCATTCGCTTCAATCAGTTTCCCGGCCTGAGCGGCAATCAACAGGCGGTGGCCAATGCCTTGCAGACGATCGCCGACGCCGACAGCGGCCAGTTGCCGACCCTGATCGCGGCCGCGCGCGGCCTCACCGCGGCACAGGCGCCACGCGCCTTCGACACGCTCAGCGGCGAGACTTACGCGTCCATCGTCAGCGCCCAGCGCTACAACGCCGAGCAACTGCAGCGCAGCGTCGCTCGCCAACTCGACCGCGTGCGCGATGCCGGCGTCGAGGACGAAGCCACCCTCGGCACCCTGTGGGCGACCGCGTACGGCGGCCGCGCCGAGTTCGACGGCGAAGGCCTGGCCGGCATCGACAACTCGCTCGCCGGCTTCGCGATGGGCCTGGAAGGTTCGCCCGGCGCGAACTTCCGTTTCGGCGGCCACCTGGGCATGGCCCACTCGAAGATGGAAACCGACCGCCGCGACGACCAGGTCGAAGCCGATCTGTTCAACGTCGGCATCCAGTGGTTGTATGCGCCGGGCGGGTTCTGGACCCAGGGCGCGGTCGGCTACAGCTATGCCAGCTACGACGCCGAGCGCGAGATCGCGGTCGGCGCCTTCAATACCCGCACCGATGCGCATTTCAGCGGCGACGGCGTGTACGGCATGCTCGAAGCCGGCTGGCGCTGGGATGGCGCCAGCCTGCGCGTCGAGCCCCTGCTCGGCGTGTACTACAGCAAGCTCGAAGCGATCCGTTTCAGCGAACGCGGTGGCGGCGACGCCAACCTGGCGGTGAGCAGCGACAGTTTCGACGCGACCACCGCCGGTATCGGCGTGCGCTTCTCCGGCCTGCCAGGTCAGACCGCGCGCAAGTGGCGACCGACCGCCGACATCCGCTATCTGCACGACCTGCAGGACGACCGGCCGTTCGCGCGCAATGCCTTCGCCGGCGCGGCCGTGCCGGACTTCGGCGTCAACGGTTTCGCCGCCGAGCGCAATCGCTGGAACGTCGGCCTGGGCTTGTCCTATCGGCTCAGCCCGGTCAGCAGCGGATTCATCGAATACCGCGGCGACATCGGCAGCGACGACCGCGCGCATTCGCTCAACATGGGCCTGCGCCTGGGTTGGGGCGGTACGCCCGCAGTCGCGGCCGCGCGCGCTGCGTCGTGGGCCGGTGCCCAGGCCCATGCGGGCGACGACGATCCGGCCACTGCGGCTACGACGACTTCGACCGCGAAGGCTGTTGCGTCGGCGCCGGCTGTCGCAACGGCGGCGATCGACAGCGGTGCGGCTGCGCTAGCGAGCGCAGCTTCGAACGCAGGTGCGACCGCGTCGGCGGCCGCGACACCGGCGAGCTACGGCTATTGCCCGATCAAGCCGCTGGGCGCGTTCAAGGCTGCGGGTTCGATCGCCAAGGCCAAGGCGCGCGCCGCGCGACCGATCTCCAAGAACGAGCGTGTCGCCTCGCGCGGCACCGGCCTCAAGGCGAAGCCGCGTCGCACTGCGACGCGGCTCGCCGCCCGGACACCGCCGCCCGCCCCTCCGTCGGGCGCGGTGGCCCTGCCGTCGCACTGGTGCGACGAGGCTTCGGCCCGGGTCGATTAGACCGGACCGATGCATCAGCGTCCTCGGCAGGGGGCGCTACTGGCCCCGGTACGCTGGACCGGGGCCGGTAGTCGCTTTTATCGCGATGGTCCATCGCGCAGGGTTCATCGCAACGCAGCCTGCACGCGCGGCAGGCGCGCGATCAGCCAACGGTCGATCGCGTATACGGCCAACAGCGATGCGCCGAGCAAGGGAAACAGCAGGCCGCATGCCACGGCGATGACGACGACGGTTTTCGCCTGGGTTGGCGTCGAGGTGCGCGGCGCGCCGAGGCGGCCGCGCGGACGCCGCCGCCACCACATCCACACGCCGCTGAGGCATAAGCCGACCACGCCCAGGCACGGCAACAGCATGACCAGCTGATTGGCGCGGCCGAAGTAATTGCCCATGTGCAACTGCACGCCGACCTCGACCGCCTGCGCCGCCCAGCCGTAATCGGCGAAGCCGGTGTCGGCGGCGACGCTGCCGCGATAGCGGTCGATCTGCACGCTGCGCTGGCCTTGTGGACGGTTTGGATAGACCACTGCGGTGTAGACGCCGTCGGTGCTTTGCGGCAACGACAGGCGATAGTCGGCGACCAGTCCCTGTGCGGCGAGTACGCCCACGGCGGCGTCGATGCCGATGTCGGTCGCTGGCGCCCGCGATACGCCGGTAGGCCCGTGGTGATGCGCATGCGCGGATACCGGCATCGGCGCGTCGCGCAAGGTCCACGGGGTTTCGCCGATGGCCTGCGCCATGGTCGGGGTGGTGGTCTTGGCCGGGCCATGATGGCGATGCTGCTCGGGATAGCCGATGCCGAACGATTGCGTGCCGGCACGCAACAGGTCGCCCCAGACCCCGGCCCAGGGCAGGCCGGTGAGGATCAGGAACACGATCAGCGCCGAGGTCCACACCCCGACCGCGCCGTGCAGGCTGCGCCAGAAGCCGCGTCCGCGCGCGCGCAAGTCGGGCCACAACGCGCGATACCAGCCCGCACCGGACGGCCACCACAAATACAGGCCGGTCGCGATCAGCAGCAATGCCCAGCACGCGGCCAATTCGACGATGGCATCGCCGATGCGGCCGAGCAGCAGCGAGCCGTGCACGGTGTCGGCGAAACCGACCAGGGTGCGGGTGTAGACGAAGGCGCCGTGGACGCGGGCGGTGCCGGGATCGACGAACACCCGCAGCGGCTCGCCCTGTGTCGGCATCACGAACACCTGCGCAGTGCGCCGCGGTTGCGAGGGCAGGTCGATGCGCGTCACCGCGCCCGGATACGCGGACTGTACCGCGGCGATCAGGCGCGACGGCGGCAGCGCAGCAAGGCGTTCCGGTGCGAAGTGCAGGGTCGGGTGGACCGCGTCCTCGATCTCCTCGTTGAACAGATAGATCGAACCGGTGATCGCCAGGATCAACAGCAAAGGCGCGACGAACAGGCCGGCATAGAAATGCCAGCGCCAGACCGCGCGATACGGCTCGTGAGCGGCCGCGGCCATGTCAGAACGAGTGCGAATAGGTCAGCTCGAGCGTGCGCGGCGCGCCGAGGTAGACCTGGGTCGCGCTGTAGCCCGACCACTGCGCATAGAAGGCATTGCCGAGATTGCGCAGGCGCAGGCTGTAGCGGCTGGCGGATGAGGGTTTCCAGGCGACCGAGGCGTCGGCGACGGTATGCGAACGGACCCGGTAGGCGTTGGCGTTGTCGGTGTAGAAATCGCCGACATGGCGCAAGCCGAGGCCGATGCTCAGCGGCAAGCCTTCGAAGCGGTACCAGGCGTCGAGGTTGGCGCTGCGTTCGGGCACGTTGGCGGGGCGGTTGCCGCTGCGGTCGATGCCGCCGCTTTCGAGCAGGCGGTCGAAGCGCGCCGACAGCAGGGCCGCGCTGGCGTCGATGCGCAGTCGCGGGGTGGCCTGCGCCGACAGCGAGAACTCGATTCCGCGCGAGGACTGGCGGCCGTTCTGTACGGTCAGCGCCGGCTGCAGCGGGTCGCGGGTCAGGATGTCGTCCTGGCGCAGGCGGTACGCGGCCGCGGTCAGTTGCAGGCGATCGTCGAACCATCGGGTGCGCAGGCCGATTTCGATCGAATCGCCTTCGCTGAGCTCGAAGGCGTTGTTGCGCTGGTTGATGGTGAGGAACGAACTCACCGGCAGCACCGCGTTGCTGTATTGCGCATACCACTGGGTGCCAGGGCGCAGATCGAACACGCTGCCGAGCCGCCACGAGGTGGGGTTGAAGCGACGATGGAAACCGCTGCGCAAGCCGGTGTCGAGATCGAGACCATCGCGATCCAGCGAGATGCGCTCGTGGCGCAATCCGCCGACCAGAAGCCAGCGCGGGCTCAGGTTGATCGCGTCTTCGACGAACACGGCAGCGACGTCGACCCGGGTGCTGAAATCGTTGCGTCCATTGCGGAAGTTGGCGGCGGTATCGGCCGGAAAGCGGCCTCGTTCATGCGCGGCCAAGTCGACCGGCATGGCGCGGCCGAAGCGGCGCAGGTTGAAGAAGTCGGTGTCGCTGTACTCGAAACCGGCCGCGAACACGTGCCGGCGCCCGCCGAGGCGGCCGTCGTGGCGCAGGCTCAGGCGCTGGTTCCAGACCCGATGCTCGTGATGGATGCGCGAGCTGCTGCGGTCGAGCAGGCCGGTCGCGGCGTTGTAGCTGAAGTCCTCGGTATTGTCCCAGCGGCGCTGGGCATCGTAGACGCTGAGTTCGTTGGTGAGCGACCAGTCCTGGTCGATGCGATAGTCCAGACGCGAACGCAGCCAGGTCGAATGCGCATCCATGCGGCCGTCGCCGACGTTGTAGTTGCGTTCGCGCGCAGCGCGATCGATCGCCAGACCGAAGGCGTTGTCGACCAGTCCGCTCGGTGCGCTCGCGACCGTGCGCGGCACCAACGGGGTGCCGAAGTAGGCGGTGTCGAAATCGTCGCGCTGATGATCGAGCGCGAGCGTGGCCGACAAGCGCTCGTTCGGGCGCCACAGCAGCGAGCCGCTGAAGGCCAGCGCCGCCGAATCGGTGTCGTCGACGTGGCCGTCGGAGCGGTTGGCGCTGAGCACGCCGCGGATCGCCAGGCGCTCGCTGAGCGGCAGGTTGCCGTCGAGACCGAGGCGCGCGCTGCCGTGGCTGCCGTAGCCGAGCAGCAGCTCGCCGCCGCGGTCGTCGAGTTGTGCGCTCTTGGGCACGTAGTTGATCGCGCCGGCGAGCACGCCTTCGCCGTACAGCACCGAGGCCGGGCCCTTGAGCACTTCGATGCGTTCGAAATTGAAGCTGTCCCAGTTGCGCGAGGAGAAACCCGAACTGGTCAGGCGCACGCCGTCGAACAGATAGGACACCGCGCCGCTGGCGAAGCCGCGCATCGAGGCCACGCCGGGCTGGCCCGGCAGATTGCCGGCCATGACCCCGGGCATCGCGCGCAGGGCCTCGACGCTGTCGCGCAGGCCGCGTGCCTGGAGGTCGTGGCGATCCAACACGTCGAGCGTCGCCGGGATGTCCTCCGGGTCCAGGCCGAGCCGGCTTGCGGTGGCCACCGAGCGCGCCGGCGTCGGCGCGGCGACCACGCGTACCGCATCGAGGTCGACCGCAGCGGTGTCGGCGTAGGCGAGTTGAGGGGCGAGCACCGCGGCGAGGCAGGCGAGGGCGAGGTTGGAACGGTGGGGGCGCATCGGCGGCATCGGGGACATCTGAACTTGGAACGGCGGGCTCGCGGCCGCCGCCGCTGCGAAGCGGCGAGGGTCGCGGTCGAAAGGGGAGGCGGCGCTTGCAAGAGCCGGGCGCGCAGATGCTAGGCGAGCCGGTGGCGCGGCCGGCTGCGGCAAGTTGCCGCACGGCGCGTTCCGACCTGCGGTTGCGGCAATCGCGTCTGCGGCGACGCATTCCGGCCTATGCTGGCGGCCCGCGTCGCAGGACCTGCGCCGGATCGCCCCGGCCTCGCGGCCGCCCACACCCGCCACGGTGACGCCATGACCCGCAAGATCGAAGGACCCTTCGACGTGAAACTCAGCCCGGAACCGGTGCACGACGCGGCCACCGGGAAATTCGGACGCATGGCGATCGACAAGCGCTTCCATGGCGAACTCGAGGCGGACAGCCGCGGCGAGATGCTGGCGGCGATGACCGAGGTCAAAGGCTCGGCCGGCTACGTCGCCCTGGAAAAAGTCGAGGGCCGCCTGGACGGGCGCAGCGGCAGCTTCCTGTTGTTGCACCGCGCCTTGATGGTGCGCGGCACGCCCGATCTCAGCATCGTGGTGGTGCCGGACTCGGGCACCGGCGAACTGCTCGGCCTGACCGGCACGATGGACATCGACGTCCGCGAGGGCGGCGCGCACTTCTATCGCTTCGAGTACGCGCTGCCCGAAGCCGAGTAAGCGGCAGACGATTGGAGGCCGCGCGTTGTAGGGCGCGATCTGCCCAAGCGAATGCGCGAGCTTGCCGCCGGTCCGGCCGGCACATCGGGCAAAGACGCCGGCCGGCGTCTCAAGCACCATCGACGGGACAATCCATCGCGGTCCTGCGAGCGCCGCAGCGCGGCTTCCGTGCGAACGTGTGCGCCGATCCTCGACCGCCTCACCGGCCTTGCGGGCCGAGCGTCGTGGCGTGTGGATCGGCGCTTGCACGCGCGTCGCACTGCTTCGTCCCGTTAGCGGGCGAGGTCGCTCCGTCCGATACGTTCGTTTCGATAGCCCTTCCCCATGCGCCAGACCGCTGTCCTGCTTTCCGCTCTCCTGTTCGCTTCCGGCGCGCACGCCGCCGGCCGCGAGGCCTGCACCAACGGCCACACCCGCCTGCCGCCCACGGTCAATCTGCGCCTCGACAACGATTTGTTCGGCGGCCAGGATCAGGGCTATAGCAACGGCATCCAGCTGACCCTGGTCTCGCCGAACCTGGCCGACTACACCGAGGACCCTTGCATTCCGCGCCTCGCGCGTTGGGTCAACCGCCACCTCGATGCGCTGCAGCCCGAAGGCTTCGAGCAGCGCAACATGATCGCGACCTTCGCCCAGGGCATCTTCACCCCGACCGACTACACCCGCCGCGACCTGATCGAAGACGACCGGCCGTACGCGGCGGCCTTGTTGGTCGGCCTGGGCTACAACGCCCGCAACGGCGAATACCTGCAGACCACGCAACTGCAGTTCGGCCTGGTCGGGCCGTCGGCGCTGGGCAAGCAAGTGCAGAACGAAGTGCACAAGATGCTCGGCGACGAGACCTTTCGCGGCTGGGACCAGCAACTGCACGACGAGCCGGTGTTCCGCATCGTTCATGAGCGCATGCACCGCTACTCGGCCGGCGACGCCCACAACGGCCGTTGGGGCTGGGATGCGATTTCGCATTACGGCGGCAGCTTCGGCAATCTGGCGGCCTATACCAATGCCGGCGCGGAGCTGCGCTTCGGCCTGCGCCTGCCGGACGATTTCGGCAGCACTCCCTTGCGGCCGGCCGGCGAGAACACCGCGCCGACCCAGCACTACAACACCGGCAATCGTCGTTTCGGCGCGCACATGTTCCTGACCTTCGATGCGCGCTGGGTGTTGCGCGACATCACCCTGGACGGCAACACCTTCCGCAGCAGCCACAGCGTCGACAAGCGGCCGCTGGTAGCCGATGTCGGCTACGGCCTGGCGGTAATGCGCGGGCGCTGGAAGTTCGCGTTGGCGCGATATCACCGGACGCGGGAGTTCGAGGGGCAGAAGCAGACACCGGTGTTCGGGAGCTTTACCGTGAGTCGGGCGTTCTAAGGGACGAGTTTTTTTGTTTTGTTGTGGGGTGCCCCTTGTAGGAGCGGCGTGAGCCGCGACCACGATGCCTCAAGCTCGCAGCGCTTCCGGCTGGAGGCAGGGTAGGAGCGGCGCGAGCCGCGATCACGATGCCTCAATCTCGCGGCGCTTTTGGCTGGAGGCAGGGTAGGAGCGGCGCAAGCCGCGACCGCGATGCCTCAATCTCGCGGCGCTTTTGGCTGGAGCCAGGGTAGGAGCGGCGCAAGCCGCGACCGCGCTGTTTCGGTCTCGCGACGCCTCGCTCAAGCAAGATCAGGATCAAACGCCAAAAGCTTCCGCCACTAAAGCGGCGGGTTACTTTCTTTTGTCTAAAGCAACAAAAGAAAGGTAACTGCACTGTCAACGTCTAAGTGCAGCAAACGAATCGAAGACACTCTGACGAACTTTCGCTGCTAACTCCGGCATGCCCAGTTCGTGCAAGAACACCACGGCGGGGAACTGATAGCCCAGCGACGCTCGCGGCCGGGTATTGAATTCGTGAGCGATTCGATCCAATTGCCGTTGCGTGTAACCCGATAGATCGGTGCCCTTCGGAAAGTACTGCCGGAGCAGACCGTTGGTGTTCTCGCAAATCCCGCGCTGCCAAGGACTGCCTGGGTCGGCGAAGTAGACCGATACGTTGGTGTGCTGGGTCAACACCCGATGCAGCGCCATTTCCTTGCCCTGATCGTAGGTCAACGTCTGCCTCGCCGAGAGCGGCAAACGGCGCAGCACCCGGCTGAATCCTTCCAGCGCGTCGGCGGCCGTGCATCCGCGCATTCGGGCTAGCACCGTGAACAGCGTCTTGCGGTCCACCAGCACGCCGATCGCCGAACGATTACGCGCGCCGACCAGGAAATCGCCTTCCCAATGGCCGGGCACCAGGCGTTCGGTGGCCTCGGGCGGACGCAGGTGAATGCTCTGAAAATCCAGCATCCGGCCACGCCGATCAGGACCCTGCCGGGGCGAACGGCGAGCAGCACGATGCTGCTTCAACAAACGGGTCATTTCCCGCCGTATCGGCCCACGGGGCATGGCGTAGATCGCGGTGTAAATGGTCTCGTGCGACACCTGCCACTCCGGTCGGTCAGGATACTCTTCGCGTAATCCCTGGCTGATCTGACGCGGCGACCAATAGCGTGCCAGGCGCCGCTTCACTTCCAGCCACAGTGCGCTGTCGGCGGTCAGCTTGCGTTTGCGCCGAGCTCGCCGGCGCAAGCGCTTAGCCCGTTCGCCAGCACGAACCGCATCATAGCCTCGCCGGGGCCGACCCAGCGCCGGGGTCGTGGATGGCGCGCGCACGCCATTGCGGGCTAATTCACGCGACACACTGCTGTCGGCGCGTCCCAACATGCGGGCGATGGCCCGGCCGCTATGGCCGTGCTGCTTCATGGCCATGATCACACCGCGCTCTTCGGCGCTGAAGTGGCTGTACCGGGTTCCCATGCGCTGACCTCAAAGGCGAGTGATGCGCTTGAGGTTAGACAGTGCAGTTACCTTTCTTTTGTTGCTTTAGACAAAAGAAAGTAACCCGCCGCTTTAGTGGCGGAAGCTTTTGGCGTTTGATCCTGATCTTGCTTGATCGCTTCGACGCGAGACCGCAACAACGATGTCGCGGCTCGCGCCGCTCCTACCCTGCGAGAAGACACCGCTTCGACGAGCGGAGACGGCTTGGTGATCTCTGCGCGTTCCGTGGTCGCGGCTTACGCCGCTCCTACAAGTGAACTTCCCATTCGCGACGCGAGGATTAAACAACGCGGTCGCGGCTCGCGCCGCTCCTAGCCCTAAAGAGCCAGCCGGTGCGGCAGCCGCCCCTCACTCCAAAGTAATCCCCGCCGCCGCCGGACTGCGGTCCTTCAAGGTCTCGCTGGCCTGCGCCCACCATTCGTGGTGCTCTTCGCTGGCGCAATACTCGGCATAAGACAGCTTGGCGATGGTCGCCAGGGAATAATCCGGACGGCCTTCGGCCAGCATCGCGCTCATCGCACGCAACAGCGGCAGCGAGGGCAGCAGGTCCTCGATGAAGAGGAATTGACCGGCCTGGTTCACTTCGAGGAAATGCGCATCGCCGTTGCCGTCGATGGCCAGGTCGATGCAGCCGAACACCAGGCCGAGTTCGCGCATCAGCGCGGCGAGCTTGGCCTGGTCGGCGGACGAAAGTTCGCCGACTTCGGCGCGCAGGCCCTGGGTGTTCTGGGGCACGCGCCAGTCGACGAAGCCGTCGTCGTGCTGAGCGTACAGGCGCGCGGCGAAGTAGCGGTCGCCGATCGCCGTCACGCGCAGGTCGTGGCGTTTGTCGACGTAGACCTGATAGATGCCGGGGCAGTGCAGCAGGCTTTGGTCGTCTTCGAGCATCGCCGGCTCGACGATGCGCGCATAGGTGCTGAACATGCGGCCGGTTTCGGCATCCTTCCAGGTATGGGTCAGGAAGGGTTTGTAGACGACGCGGCCGTGGCGCTGGACGAAACGGCGGATCTCGGCCGGGTCGTGCGAGACCAGGGTCGGCGGGAAGCGCAGGCCGCAGTGGTGGGCGGCGCGCAGTTGCACGAGTTTGTTCTCGGCCATCGCCGCGGCGGCGGGGCGATTGACCCAGAGCCGGTCGGCGCCCTGGTCGGTCAGGGCGTAGACGTTCTTGAGGAAACGCCCCCATTCGCCGCGCAGGAACGGCTGGTCGCCGGCATGCGCGCGCGGGAAGGTTTCGGGATTGCGTGGTCGCCGGTACCAGACCGTGCCGACGTGGGCGTCGTCGAGCGGGCCGCTCATGCGCAGGCCGAGGTCGGGATCGCAATGCAGGGACATCGCGCCGAGTTCGGCTTCGGCCAGCGAGCTCAGCCAAGTCGCGTCGAGGCCGCTGGCGCGCAAGGCCCAGCGCGCGGCGGAAGCGTGGATGTCGTGGGCCAGCGAAGACAGGATCAGCGGACGGCGATAGGCAGGCATGGAAGCATTCGTGTCTTTGGAACCGTTGAAAACGACACGCCCCGTCGGACGGGGCGTGCCGGATCATGCGCTTGGCGCGGGTTTACGCGTACGTCGCTCGCGCGCGAGTCCACCTTGGCTTGTCGCATGGATGCACCCGATCAAATCGCCCGATCGGATCGATCGGCGGGACATGACGGGAGTGCGGGCAGGCGATTACAGGAAATCCGGATCGCCCGGATCGTCGCCGTTCGGACCGGTGGCGTGGGTGGTATCGCCCTTGCCGCCGGAGATCGCTGCGATCTCGTCCAGTGAAAGTTCGCGCGCCGCGATGCGGGCGAGCGGGCGGGCGGCTTCGTCCTGAGGCAGAGCGTTGTTGCTGTAAACGTCTTGCTTACTCATGGAGCGTTCTCCTAAACCGTAGAGTGCCAGGATGAGTTGAAAGGCCGTCCCGGCGTCGGCACGTGCATCGATGCTAGCAACTATGAAAGTCGCGGTTTGCTAATCGCGATCCCACTTTCGCCCTGAATGCGCGAAGCGATGGGGATTGCAAACTCGGACGTTGTGATCTGTTCACCGATGCCGTCGCGCAAGGCGACGACGCGGTCGGCGCTGCGGATCGTATCGGGCCTGTGCGCGATGACGATGCGGGTCATGCGCAAGGCGGAAATCTCGCGATTGATCTCGTGCTCGCGGGCGACGTCGAGGTGGCTGGTGGCTTCGTCGAGCAGCAGGATCGCCGGCGACCGGTACAGGGCGCGGGCCAACAGTACGCGTTGCTTCTGTCCGCCCGACAGCGACGAACCGAGGTCGCCGACCAACGACTCGTAGCCCATCGCCATCGCCGCGATGTCGTCGTGGATGCGCGCCGCGCGCGCGGCCGCTTCGACGCGAGCGGAGTCGGCGGCATGGTCGAAGGAGGCGATGTTCTCGCCGATCGATCCGGCGAACAGTACGTCCTCCTGCATCACCGCGCCGAACAATTCGCGATATGCGGCCAGACCGTAGTGGTGGATATCGACGCCGCCGATGCGGATCGTGCCCGAGCTGGGCCGCAGCAGGCCGAGGATCAGCTTGGCCAGGGTGGTCTTGCCGCAGCCCGAAGCGCCGACGATCGCGACCGATTCGCCGGCCTCGATGGTGAAGCTGCAATCGCGCAGGATCCATGGCTCGTCGTCGGCATAGCGAAAGCTGAGCCGGTCGATCTCGATGCGCGGCGCCGGCCGCGGGCCGGCGTAGTCGGTGTGCACGTGCGCTTCGGGCGGTTCGAAGGCGATATCGGCGATGCGTTGGCCGTGCAGGCCGAGCAGGCGCAGGTCGACGAGCTTGTCGATCAGGCTGCCGGTGCGGGTGGCGAACAGGTCGGCGTAGGCGACGAACACCACCATCATGCCGGCGCTGAAGCGCCCCTGCAGGGTCAGCCAGGCGCACAACCAGATCAGCAGCACGCGCTGAGCGCCGAACACCAGCTTCGACAAGGCCGAGAACACCGCGGTGGTGCGGCTGATCGCGGCCTCGCGGTTGGCGACCTCGACGCTGGCGTTGGCGATGCGCCCGCGACGGTCGTCCTGTTGGTTGCCGAGCTTGATCGTCTGCACGCCCTGGATCGATTCGATCAACAGGCTCTGTTGCTTGGCGACCTGGATCAGTTGCTCTTCCTTGAGTCGCCACAGCCGCCGGTACGCCGCCCAGCGCAGAATCGCGTAGACGGCGAACGCGGCCAGGACCACGGCGGTCAACGGCGGGCTGTAGAACAGCAGCAGCGCCAGCACCAGGGTCACGGTGAGGCCGTCGAGCAGGCTCTCGACGAAACTGCCGGTCAGGGTCTGCTGGATCGCCTGCACCGAGACGAAGCGCGACATTACCCCGCCGACGTGGCGCTTCTCGAAGAAGTCCAGCGGCAGCCGCATCAGGTGGCCGAACAGATTGGCCAGCCATTGCGAGTTCAAGGCGGCGCCGAGGTCGGCGACCAGCCAGCCGCGCATCGCCGTCAACGTCGCCTGGAACACCACCACGACCAGGAAGCCGATGCCGAGCAGGTTCAACAAGCCGATGTCGGCCGCCACCAGGACCCGGTCGATCACCCATTGCATCGCCAACGGCAGCAACAGGGTGAACACCTCCAGGCTCAGCGCCAGGATCAGGATCTGCGCGCCGGCGCGACGCAGGCCGACGATGCGGCCGGCGAGCCCGCGCAGGCTCAGGCGCTGGCGTTCGCGCATCGGCACGAAGTCGGTCTTCGGCGACAACTCCAGGGCGATGCCGGTGTAGTGACGGCCGAATTCGGCCAGCGGCAGGCTGACCGCCCCGCGCGCCGGGTCGTGCAGTTCGGCGCGGCCGCGGGCGATGCGCTTGAGCACGACGAAATGATTGAGGTCCCAATGCAGCACGCACGGCAGGCGCAGTTCGGCGAGGTGTTCGATCTCGGCGCGCAAGGGGCGGTTGTCGAAGCCGAGCGCGCCGGCGATCTTGATCAGGCGGGCCAGGGTGGCGCCGCGCGGCGACACCGGGAAGCGCCGGCGTAGGCTGCTCAGATCGAGGTCGTGGCCATGGTGGACGGCGATCATCGCCAGGCAGGCCAGGCCGCACTCGGCCAATTCGTTCTGCTGGATCACCGGCAAGGGCTGCACGCTCACGGTCTGGCCCCTGGCGGCGTGGTCGCGACCTCGTTCGACAGCGGCGCCAGCACGAATTCGTAAAGGCGCTGCTGCTCCAGTTGCAGCGACGCATCGATTCGCATGCCGGCCTGCAACGCCTGCGTGCCGATGCGTTGGCGCTCCAGTTCGACCCGCACCGGCCAGGCCGGCGCATCCAGGCGCAGACCCGTGCGCCGATGTATCTCGTCGGGCGACGAAGGCTCGGCGGCGATCGCGACCACGCGGCCGTGCTGCACGCCATGGCGCTGATAGGGGAAGGCGCGGTAGCGCAGGACTGCCGGGGTGCCGGGGCGGATCGCGGCGATGGCGCGATCGGGCACCCACAACTGCGCCTGCATGAACACGGTGCCGTTCGATGCGGCTTGCGCTATCAGCACGCCATCGACGCGTTCGCGATGGGTATAACGGCCGAACCCGAGCAGGGCGAGCAATGCGAGCAAACCGAGCAGGGCCAGCGCGGCCATCGGCCAGCCCAGGCGCGAAATCGGCAGGCGGATGCTGCCGAGCCAGCGCTGTTTCCTGGCTTCGAGCATTTCGCGTCTGAACAGGTCTTCGTGCACGTATGCCTCGGACGCGTGGCGAGAATCGAAGGGCGCGATTCGGCGAACCCTTGGCGATCACGCTGCGTCTGCCATCTCCTGCCGTTACGACTCGGTCGCTGAGTGTCGTACAAGGCCGATGGCGATTCCAGGTCGTCGTTGTCGAACGCCGTCACGGTTCGCAAGGATCGCAACAGATCGTTCAGGCCTGTCGCGATGCGTTTCGATCAACGGCGATCAGTCCGCTTCGTGCGCCGGTTTATGCCAGCGCGGCCAAACGCCGAGGGTCAGCGCGCGCAACAGCCATTCGATCGGGCCATAGCCGTGGCGCCGCATCCACCGATCGCTGAAGCGCAGTTGCACGCAGAACAGGACGATGGCGAAGACCGACACGCCGAGCGGCGAGACCCGCCCCATCAGGCCGAGGCCGTAGCCGGTGAACACCCACGCGGCGGCCGCCGATTGCAGCAGGTAGTTCGACAAGGCCATGCGCCCGGCCGGGGCGAGCAGGCGCACGGCGGCTTGGCCGGCGCGGCTGGCGAAGCCATCCATGGCCAGGGCGAGATAGGCGCCGGTCAGCAAGGGCGCGGTCAGCAGGCTCAAGGCCAGCGCCGACAATTCGAGCGCGCCGCCGGGCTCGAAGCTGGAGACGACGGCATAGAGCGCAGCCGACGGCAAGCCGATGCCCAAGCCCCAGTGACGCAGTCGGCGCAGCAGCGGCCGGTAACGATCGAGACGAGCGAGGACTTGGCGACGGCCGGCGACCAGCCCGAACAGGAACATCGCCAACGCGCACGGCGCCTGCATGAAGGCGAGCACGATCCCGGTCGATGCCAGCTCGCGCACGCGCTGGGCGATGACCGCGACAGGGGGGCCGGTGAAGCCGGCGAGGGTTGCCTGCGCTTCGAGCGCGGCGGCGCTCGCATCCACACCGCCGGTGTCGCCATCGAGCCGAATCAGCAAAGCCAATCCGGCCCAGGCGACGGCGGTCGCCACGATCAGGGCCAGCGCGCAACGCAGCGCGGTCCGCTCCGGCCAGCCGCGTATCGCCAACAGGACCAGGCCCATCACCGCATAGGTGCCGAGGATGTCGCCATGGAACAACAACAGCGCGTGAGCCAGGCCGATCGACCACAGCCCGAGCAGGCGCCGCAGCATCCGCGGCACGAAGGCTTCGCCGGCGCGTTGCGCCGAGTCGAGCTGCAGGCTGAAGCTGTAGCCGAACATGAAGGAGAACAGCAGGTAGAACTTCATCTCGAACAGGCCGGCGACGAGCAAACGCACGGCGCGGTCGAGCATGCCGTCGTGGCCCGGGTCGGGCAGGCCCAGGCCGTAATAGGGCGAGGCGAACACGCCGAGGTTGACGACCAGGATGCCGAACAGGGTGATGCCGCGCAGGGCGTCGAGCTGTTCGATGCGCGATGGGGCGATGGACGATGGCTGGGGCATGAGCGCGACACGAACAGGGGAGCATGGATGCTGCGCGTCGTCGCCGGACGCCCGCATCGGGCCCGCGACGGGAGTCATCCGGGACGTTTGGCGGATTCGCCGCGCGCGGAAACTGGAATACTGGCGGCATGAGCGAAACCCCCGCCGCACGCCAGGTGCCGGCCGCGCGCGCGCCGGCGCGCCGCTGGTGGAGCGGGCTGTTCTGGAAATGCCTGCTGTCGATGCTGATCGCTTCCTGGATCAGCACTGCGTTGCTGTCCGCGCTGGACCTGTATCTGTCGCGCCGGGACGTGCGCGAGGCGATGGCGCCGCCGGCGCTGCAAGGGGCGATACAACGCGAGTTGCAGCAGTTCGGCGCGCTGCCGGACCTGGCGATGACTTCGCACGCGCAATGCGAGGCGATCCTGCAAGCGCTGCTGGTGCGCATCGTCGGCATGGATTCGCAGGAGTGGATGAGCTCGCGCAGCTTCGCCGGCAGCACCGGCGACGGCCGTTTGTCGATCCGTTATCGCGACCGCGATGGCCGCGTCTGTCGCTATCCCTCGCAGGCCAGTCCGCCGTTGGCGCAGCTGCTGGAAGACATCGAGCAGGAGGCGGTGGCGACGCATGCGCCGGTGCCGCGCCGTAACGAGCGCGAAGGCGACTGGATCAGCGCGGTGGCCTTGCCGCTGGCGCGGACCCCGGGCGCGACGCTCAGCGTCGGCCAGCATGCCGGCGGTTCGCTGGCGAGCTTCATGCGCATGGACTCGGGCGATTTCGAAAGCCTGGCGATCTATCTGGTGCTGATCAGTGCGATGTCGGCCATTGCCGTGGCGACTCTGCTGACCCGCCGCATCGGCCATGCCGAGCGCGCCGCCGACGCCTGGGCCGCGGGCGAGCTCGGCGCGCGCATCCACGATGGCGGTCGCGACGAGTTCGGGCGGCTGTCGCAGCGTTTCGACCGCATGGCCGATGCGCTCGGCGAAGTGATCCAGGTGCGCCAGGCCCTGGCGGTATCGGAGGAGCGCAACCGTCTCGCCCGCGACCTGCACGACACCGCCAAGCAGCGCAGCTTCGCCCTCGGCCTGCAACTCAGCGTGCTCGATCACCTGAGCCAGCGCGAGGGCAGCGAACAAGACCCGCGCCAGATCACCCTGATCAAGGCCGCGCTCGGCCTGACCGGCCAGTTGCAGCACGATCTGGCCGACGTGATCCAACGCTTCTCGGCGCCGACCGTGGCCGAGCAAGGCCTGCGCAAGGCGATCGAGGACACTTGCTCGCATCTGCTGGCCGGCAGCGAGATCGAATGGCGGTTGTTGCTCGACGGCGTCGCCGAGCGCGGCCTGGGCGCGTGGCCGCAGCATGCCGGGCAGTTGTTGTTGATCGCCACCGAAGCGGTCAGCAACAGCCTGCGCCACAGCGGCGCGCGGCGCATCGAGGTGGTCCTCAACAACTCCGGCAACCGCTACGGCTGGACCATCCAGGACGACGGCTGCGGCTTCGTCCCCAACGAACACGAGTCCACCGGCATGGGCCTGGCGAACATGCGCTTGCGCGCGCGCACCCTGCCGGGCGGGCGCTTCCGTCTCGCCAGCTCGCCCAGCGGCACGGTGGTGACCGTGTCGTTCACGCTAGAACCGCAGGGAATCCAGGCATGAGCACGTCGGTATTGCTGGTCGACGACCACGAAGTAGTGCGCAAGGGCATCCGCAGCCTGTTGATGCTGACCGACGACTTCGAGGTCGTCGGCGAGGCCGGCGGCGGCGCCGAGGCGATCGCGCTGGCGCGCGAACTGGCGCCGGACCTGATCGTGATCGACCTGATGATGCCGGACGTCGACGGCGTCGAGGCGATCCGCGCGATCAAGGGCCTGAGCCCGCGCAGCGCCATCGCCGTGCTGACATCGACGGACCAGGACGATCTGGCCTTCGCCGCGATCGAGGCCGGTGCGCAGTCGTTGCTGTTCAAGAGCATGCTCGGCGACGAGCTGCTGGCGACTTTGCGGCGCATCGCCGGCGGCGAGGCGGTGATCCATCCCTTCGTCGCCCAGCGCATTCTCAAGGCGGTGCGGCGCAAGCGCGAACCGCGTGAGGACCCATTCGCCTGCCTGACCGAGCGCGAGCTCGACGTGCTGCGCAAACTCGCCGAGGGCGGCAGCAACGCGCGCATCGCCGCGGCCTTGAACATCGGCGAGAAGACGGTGAAGTCGCACCTCGGTAACGTATTGGCCAAGTTGCATCTGGCCGACCGCACCGAGGCGGTCGCTTTCGCCTGGCGGCGCGGGTTGATGTCGGCCGAGTCCGAGCACGGCGGCGGTTGAGAGGCTTGAGAGTCATGCCTCGGTGAAGCCCCGGGTTCCCGCCTGTGCGGGAACGACGAAAGTAAGCAACGCGAAGCCCTCGCAGATGTCATTCCCGCGCAGGCGGGCTCTGCTTTACTTCGGCGGAGCCGAACATCCGGAGACCTCGGCGCCATGCCTCAGTGGACCTTGGGTGCCCACCCTTGCGGGGACGACGATGGTTGCTCTCGCGGCGCCCCTGTCAAGCATCCGCACGCTTAGTCATAGCGCTCGACGCCAAATTCGGCAAAGTCAAGTCGATCATTCTTGTCGCCTCGCTCGCTACGCAAGCGTCGTTAGTCATGCCCGTCTGATGCGACGAGCAGGTAGGGAGGCACACATGTCTGTGCGTTTGTGATCACTCAGGTCGCACGAAGATCGACCGAACACGATGCCGCCGCATGCATCGAACCGCTGCTTCAAGCGCCGCTACGCCGCGCTTTCGACACGATAAGGGACTACTGACCGATGCAAGGCAATACCCGCATTACGCGTAATAGCGTCACCCAAGGCATGCATTCCCGCTCTCTGCTTTCGCTCGCCATCGTCGGCGGCCTGCTCGCCGTTTCGGCGTCGGCCGCGGCGCAGAACGCGAGCCCGATGGGCCAGCTCGGCAATCCCGACAGCTGGCGCAGCGACGAATTCAACGCCGATTGGGGCCTGGCCACGATCAACGCCCAGTACGCCTATGCGCGCGGCCTGACCGGCAAGGGCATCCGCCTGGGCGTGTACGACAGCGGCACCGTGTTCAGTCATCCCGAATTCGCCGGCAAGGACCACCGCGCCGTGCACATGGCCGACGTGCTCGCCGACGGCAGCGTCTGCACCAACACCTCGATCATCAGCGGCGCCGGCGCCTGCTTCACCTCGCGCGGCGACCAGGCGCAGATCCGTTACGTCGGTTTCAACGCCAACGTGCCCGAGAACATCCGCCGCATCATCCAGTCCGGCCCCTACGTCCAGCCGGGTTGGGAGTTCAACACCCACGGCACCCACGTCGGCGGCACCATCGCCGCCAACCGCGACGGCAGCGGCATGCACGGCGTCGCCTTCGGCGCCGACCTGACTGCGGCCAAGTGGTCGTTCAACAGCGTGCGCGAGTGGGCGCGCAGCGCCACCGGCGGCTACAGCGTGGTCAGCATCGGCGGCGTCGGTCCGGAAGACGCCACTGTCGCCGGCATGTACGCGCAGATGAACGAGCAGGGCGTGCGCGCAGTCAACCACAGCTGGGGCCTGGCCACCGAGCCGAATACCCTGGCCCAGCTCGACGGTTATCTGTTCGACCCCGACAACGCCGCCTATTTCGACACCTTCGCCAAGGGTTCGCTCGACAAGGGCATGTTGCAGGTATGGGCCGCGGGCAACCACAACGTCGCCGGCACGACCCCGCAGACCGCGCCGCAGGCCGGTCTGTACGCGAGCCTGCCGCGTGGCCGCGCCGAGCTTGAGCCGTACTGGCTGACCGTGGTCAACGTCAATCAGAACCTGGTGCTGAGCGCTTCCTCGATGCGTTGCGCGCAGACCGCGAACTGGTGCGTCGCCGCACCGGGCTCGGTGATCAACTCGACCGTGCTCGGAGGCGAGGAATCGCTGCAGGGCGGGCTGGTGCGCAATCCCGACGGCACGATCTCCTTCGACATCGCCGCCGGCGCGCCGACGTTCGAGTACGGCAACCTCAGCGGCACCTCGATGGCGACGCCGCACGCGGTCGGTTCGCTCGGCCTGTTGATGGAGCGCTTCCCCTATCTCGCCAACACCCAGGTCCGCGACATCCTGCTGACCACCGCGACCGATCTCGGCGCGCCCGGCGTCGACGACGTCTACGGCTGGGGCCTGATCGATCTGCGCAAGGCCATCGACGGCCCGGGCCAGATCCGCGTCGACACCGACGTGGTCATGGACCGTCCGGGCGGCGGCGCCAAGGTGTGGGACGGCAAGGCCTGGGACGACTGGCGCAACGACATCGGCGGTCCCGGCGTGCTGAGCAAGTCCGGCCTCGGCTGGCTGCGCTTGAGCGGTAATAACAGTTTCGGCGGTCTCACGGTCAAGCACGGCGTGCTCGAGCTGACCGGCAACAATAACTATGCCGCGCGGGTCGAAGGCGGCACCCTGGTCGTCAACGGCACCCTGACCACGGCTTCGTTGCCAGTACTCGCCGGCGGCGCGCTCGGCGGCAGCGGCCGCATCGTCGGCGACGTGCGCATCGAAGGCGCGGTCTCGCCGGGCAATTCGATCGGCACCCTGAGCGTGCAGGGCAACTACGTGCAGGCGGCCGGTTCGACGTATGTCGCCGAACTGTCGGCTGGCGGCGCCTCCGACCGCATCGACGTGAGCGGCCAGGCCCGCCTGGAAGGCGGCAAGCTGGTGGTGCTGCATGCGCCGGGCCAATACATGCTCGGCCAGTCGTTCAACCTGATCAGCGCCGCCGGCGGCATCAGCGGGCAGTTCGCCTCGCTCGACCAGACCGCGTTCTCGCCGTTCCTGAAGTTCGGCCTGAGCTATGCCGCTAACCAGGTCGGTATCGACGTGACCCGCGGGGCCTCGCTGGCGGCGAGCGCGCAGACCGACAACCAGCGTGCCGCCGCGACCGCCGCCGACCGCCTCGCGATCGGCCAGGGCATTCCGCAGCCGCTGACCCAGTTGTTCCCGGAGCAAGCGCTGGCCGCGCTCGACGCGCTCAGCGGCGAGGCTCATGCCAGCCTGCGTTCGATCATGGTCGACGACGGCCGCCACGTGCGCGACGCGGCCCTGAGCCGTGCGCGCGCCGGTCGCGGCGATTTCGCCGCCGACAGCGCCGGCGAATCCTCGCAGGGCGCCTGGGTGCAGTTGCTGAAGTCCGGCGGCACCCTCGACGGCGACGGCAATGCCGCGCGCAACGAGTACAACGGCTCGGCCACCTTGCTCGGCTACGACTACCGCTTCGACGGCGGCTGGCGCATCGGCGTGCTCGGCGGCCGCGGCCGCAGCGACAGCGACGACGCCCGCAACGACAAGGGGCGGATCAAGACCCGTCACCTGGGCCTGTATGCCGGCCAGAACTGGGGCGGTTTCGGCCTCAGCGCCGGCTTCGCGTTCGCCCGTCACGACGTCGACCTGGATCGCGGCATCGCCTTCAACGGCTTCAACGATCGCGCCCGTTCCAACTACGACGCCGACAGCAAGCAGGGCTTCGTCGAAGGCGGCTACCGCTTCGACGCCGGCGTCTGGGCGTTCGAGCCGTATGCGCAGTTCGCCCAGGTGCGGGTGAAGAGCGATGGCTTCCAGGAAAGCGGCGGCGCCGCGGCGCTGACCGGCCGCAGCGCCGACAGCCGGGTCAACCTGTCGACCCTGGGCCTGCGTTTCAACGTCGACCTGAAGGGTTCGCAGCAGGAGCAGAGCTGGCTGAGCCTGCGCGGCGGCCTCGGCCGTCGTCATGCCAGCGGCGACCTCAACCCGGCGACCTCGGTGGCCTGGCGCGGCGGCGACGCCTTCCAGGTCCACGGCGCGCCCCTGGCCGACGACGCCACCCTGCTCGAAGCCGGCATCGCCGCACGCCTGAGCGCGAACGGTCTGTTGGAACTCAACTACAGCGGTCAACTCGCCGACGAGGCGCACGACCACGGAGTCAACGCGCGGTATTCACTGCGCTTCTAACCCCCCGCCCGAAGGGGGAGCCCCCGAAGCCGCAACGGCGCAAGCCGTTGCGGCTTCTTTTTTTGGGCGTGTATCGGTAGCGGAGCAAAAGCAAGGCAAAAGCAAATCCCCCCTGCCCCCCTTTTTCAAAGGGGGGACTCGTTCTTGGAGGGATCGGATGCTCTCGCGTTGCACATCCGACGAACGCACCATGGGCCAACGCTTTTCCCCGATCACGCCGAGCTGTTCCCCCCTTTTGAAAAAGGGAGGTAGGGGGGATTTGCTCGTGCTCTTACGCCAATGCCAACGAACGCATCTCCACCTCCGTCGCCGCCCGACCTCCTCATCCATCGCCTCCCAGCGTTGCATCGCACCGGCTTATGCCGGCGGCCGCATTCGGCGATGATGAGGCCCCGCCGCCATCGCCCCGTGCATCGCGCCGGTTCCCCACGACTCCGGAGATGCGCATGTTCGAGCTGTCGGCACTGTTGGCCTTCGCCGGCCTGGCCCTGGTCATGGTCCTCACCCCGGGGCCGAACATGATCTATCTGGTCTCCCGCTCGATCTGCCAGGGCCGCAAGGCCGGGCTGATTTCGCTGGCCGGGGTCGGCATCGGCTTCTTCTTCTATCTGTTCGCCGCCGCCTTCGGCATCACCGCGCTGTTGTTCGCGGTGCCGTTCGCTTACGACGCGCTGCGCATCGGCGGTGCGATGTACTTGCTGTGGATGGCTTGGCAGGCGGTGCGGCCCGGCGGGCGTTCGCCGTTCCAGGTCCGCGACCTCGCCGCCGACAGTCCGCGCCGTTTGTTCACCATGGGCCTGCTGACCAGTCTGTTGAACCCCAAGGTGGCGATGTTCTACCTCGCCCTGCTGCCTCAGTTCATCGACCCGCAGCGCAGCGTGATGCTGCAGTCGTTGTTGCTCGGCAGCCTGCAGATCGCGATCAGCGTCGGCGTCAACGCCCTGATCGTCGCCGGCGCCGGCGGCATCGCCAACTTCCTCGCCGGACGGCCCCGCTGGGTGACCGCGCAGCGCTGGGTCATGGGCGGGGTGTTGTCGGGGCTGGCGGTGCGGATGGCGGTCGACGCCCGCCGCTGAGGCTCAAGGCGCGCGGCCGGCGGCCTGGTCGCGCGCGCGCTGGATGATCGCGCGCACCTGGGCGCGGTCGCGATGGCGCGAAATCGCCACCGCGCCGAGTGCGATCGCGCGTTCGCGCATCTGCGCGGTGACGTCGTAGTGGCAGCCGCTGGCCTTGTCCTGGAACGATTCGCGACGCTTGCCGAGCCGCGCTGCGAATGCGTGCAACTCGTCGAGACGGTCGGCCATCAGATGCGCCCAGCGTTCGCCGCGCCAGGGCCATACCGCATCGTCGACGTACACGGTCACCGCATCTCTCCCGGGAACAATCCAAGCCTCACTGCCGTCGATTCTGTCACGGCGTGCTCTGTCACGGCGTGCTCCGCCACAGCAGGCTCTCTCACGGCAGGCTCTCTCACGGCAGGCTCTCTCACGGCAGGCGCGGCCTGGCGCCGGCCGTGCGGCTCGAAGCGACGCAGGCGACAGGATGCACCCAGTATCCGACAATCGCGACGTCGCGGGCGCACCCCCATCGCCCACAGGAGCCGTCATGCGGATCTCGGCCATCCACCACGTTGCGATCATCTGTTCCGATTACCCACGCTCGAAGCATTTCTATACCCAGGTGCTCGGGCTGCAGGCGCTCGCCGAGGTCCATCGCGAGGCGCGGCGTTCGTACAAGCTCGACCTGGCCTTGCCCGATGGCGGTCAGATCGAACTGTTCTCGTTCCCCGATCCGCCGCCGCGGCCGTCGTATCCGGAAGCCTGCGGCCTGCGCCATCTCGCCTTCGCGGTCGACGACATCGATGCCTGCGTCGCCGAACTGCAGGCGCAGGCCATCGCGGTCGAGGCGGTGCGCGTGGACGAATACACCGGGCGCCGCTACACCTTCTGCGCCGACCCCGACGGCTTGCCGATCGAGTTCTACGAGCGCGGCTGAGGCGCCGCGCCGCCGGCCTCAGGCGTGGGCGACGAGGTGGCCGTGTTCGCGCCAGGCCTCGAAGCCGCCGGCCAGCGGACGCACGCGCTTGAAGCCGCGCCGGCGCAGCTCGCGCGCCAGGACCGCGGCCGAGGCTTCGTTCGGGCAATCGCAGTAGACGATGACCTCGTCGCGCCGCTCCAAGGGAACATCGGCCAGGGACACGTCAGCCAGCGAGGCGACGAATACCGCGCCGGGTATCCAGCCGGAGGCGTCGCGCTGCGGCTGCGAGCGCACGTCGAGGATCGTCGGGCTGTTGCCGTCTTGAAGCAGGCGGGAGAGTTCCGCCACGCTGATCCGCGCCATGCGCAGTTCGCGCAGGAACAGGCGGCGCTTGAGCAGCTTGTAGCCGACGAAGGCGGCGATGGCCGCGGCCACCAGCAGCAGGCCGTAGCGGCCGAGCGTCTCCAGGCGGTCGAGCACGTCGTTGACCGCTTCATGGAACACCGCGCCGACCGCGACCGCGAGGCCGGCCCAGAGCAGGGCGCCGATGCCGTCGTAGAAGGCGAAGCGGCGCGCGCTGGTGCCGGTTTCGCCGGCCAGGGTGGTCGCGACCGCGGCGAAACCGGGCACGAACTTGGCGACCACCAGCGACGGCGCGCCCCAGCGTGCGTAGAGGCCGCGGGTCATCAGCACGCACGAGTCCGGCGACAGCGACACCTTGCACATCAGCCGCAGCAAGGCCGCGCCGATGCGGCGCCCGCCGAGGTACCACAGGCTGTCGGCCAGCAAGGCGGCGAGGGCGGCGATCAACAGGATCGGCCACAGGCTCTGCTGCTGGTCCACGGCGATCGCGGCGGTAACGATGATCGGCGGATAGGCCGGGACCGGCAGCCCGCCCTGATCGAGGAACACGCTGACGAAGACCACGAGCAGGCCGTAGGTCTGGATCAGATGCAGCAGGGCGTCCATCGGTCGGTCCTAAGACCGCGTCACGCGGTCGGGAAAGAGCAAGCCGCGTCACGCGGTCGGGAAACAGGAGCAAGCCGCTTCACGCGGTCGGGAAACAGGGGCGAGCCGCGTCACGGCTGGAAAGCCATCGGCAGTTTCCGCCCGTGCCGCGTTCGCTGCAATCGCATGGCGGCGACGGATCGTTGCGGGCGCAGCATCGGCGCCGCGCTGCGGTCGCCGGTCCGTCGCATTCGGGCCTGCGGCGAGTCCATACTGCGGTCGCCGTAGCCTTGGGCGTCACATCGGCGGCCGCACAATGACGGTCGCCGGGTCGCTGCGGCCGGCCGTCACGGGAGGATTCGATGCGCCTGGAAGGCAGTCAGGAAACCTTGCTGATCACGCTCTACGCCAAGGCGATGGACAACCGCGCCACGCCGTCGATCTTGCGCGACGCCCTGGCCGACGACCTGGTCCGCCATATCGATTACGACTTCGAGCGCTTCGGCCTGGGCCCGTCGGATATCCGCGGGCTGGCGCTGCGTTCGCGCATCATCGACGGCTGGACCCGCGCCGCGCTGCAATCGCGCGCCGACACCCTGGTGCTGCACCTGGCCTGCGGCCTGGACTCTCGGGTGTTCCGGGTCGACCCGCCCCTGGAGGTGGACTGGATCGATCTCGACTTTCCCGAGGTGATCCGCCTGCGCGAGGCGTTGCTGCCGCAACGCGCCGGGCGTTACCGCACTTTGCCTAGCAACGTCATGGAGCCGGACTGGATCGAGCGCCTGGACAACCAGCGCCCGGTGCTGGTGATCGCCGAAGGCCTGTTTCCCTATCTCGACGAGCACCGCGTCCGCGAACTGGTGCGGCGCCTGATCGAGCATTTCCCGCAGGGCGGGCAGTTGCTGTGCGACCTGTACAGCCCGTTCGCGCTGCGCCTGCTGCGGCACGCGAGCATGATCCGCGCGACCAAGGCCCGCATCGGCGACTGGACCCGCGCCGGACCGCGCAGCCTGGAGGCCTGGCATCCACGCCTGAAGTTCGTCGACGAGCCGCGCCTGAGCGAAGTCGCCGAGGTGGCGGCCCTGCCGCGGGCGCAGCGCTGGCTGTTCAAGCTCTACGACCGCTCCGAATGGCTGCGCAACCTGGGGCGGGTGGCGCGCTTTCGTTTCTGAGCTTCAGGCGATCAGGGCGCCGCAGGGTCCTTTGCAGGAGCGGCGTAAACCGCGACCGCGCCCTTTCACTTGTCGTCGTCGCGAGGTCGCTGCGAGGCGGTCCTTGCGCCGTCCCACGCCGCGGGTCCGCGCGCGCGACCCGCTCACCCCGCTAACGTCGGGTCCGGCTTGCGGAACGCGATCGCCAGCCGGTTCCAGGCGTTCATCGAGATCGCCGCATAGGTCAGCGCCACCAGGTCGTGGTCGCTGAAGTGCGCGCAGACTTCGGCATAGACCGCGTCCGATACCGGCGCCTGGGCGACCGCGGTGATGGCCTCGGCCCAGGCCAGGGCGGCGCGTTCGCGCGCCGTGAACGGGCCCTCGGCCCAGACCCGCAGCAGGTGCAGGCGGCGATGGCTTTCGCCGCGTTCGACCGCCTCTTCGGTGTGCACGCGCAGGCAATAGGCGCAGCCGTTGATCTGCGAGATGCGTACGTTGACCAGGTCGATCAGTGCGCGCTCCAGGCCGCTCTTGTCGACATAGCTTTGCAGGCCGGCCAGGGCGCGGGTGCCCTGCGGGTCGACGGCGTTGTAATCCAGGCGGGCGGACATGGCGGTCTCCATCGGATGAGCGTCGTGCGACGCGATGGCGCCACGTTAGGATGTTCGTTCCTGAAAGGCATTCCGCCATGGATGCAAGCCGAGATTGCATGAATGAACAATCCCTGGACTGGGACGACTACCGCTTCATCCTCGCGGTCGGTCGCGCCGGTTCGCTGAACGGTGCGGCCAAGCGCCTCGCGGTCAGTCATCCGACCGTGTTCCGGCGGATCAATACGATCGAGCGAGCGCTCGGTGCGCGTTTGTTCGAACGCGCCCGCGATGGCTACACGCCGACGCCGACCGGCGAGGAAGTGATCGCAGTGGCGGCCGAGATCGAAACGCGCATCGCCGCGACCGAGCGGCGCCTGGCCGGCCTGGATGCGCGCCTTAGCGGGCGCATCCGCGTGACCACGGTCGAACCGGTGCTGTACGGCCTGTTGCCGCCGCTGTTGGCGAAGTTCCGCCGCGAGCACCCGGGCATCGTCCTCGAATTGGTCGCCGACAACGCCGTGCGCGACCTCAGCCGGCGCGAGGCCGACGTCGCCCTGCGCCCCGGCGGCAAACCGCCGGAAGGCCTGATCGGACGCAAAGTCGCGCGTCTGGCCGCGGCGGTGTACCGGCCGCGTGCGCTGCGGCTGCCGCGCGGCGCCGGCCCCGAGGCCCTGGCCGACTGCGACTGGGTGGTGCCCGACGACAGCCTGGCGCACATCGGCATGGCGCAATGGCTGCGCCGCCTGCGCTACGACGAACGCGCGGTGCTGCGCGCCAATAGTCTGCTGGCCTTGCGCGACGCAGCGGCGAACGGCATCGGCCTGGCGGTCTTGCCCTGTTTCCTCGGCGATGCCGACCGCCGCCTGGCGAGGGTCGGCGAACCGCTGGAGGGTTTGGCCGCGGACCTGTGGCTGCTGAGCCACCCGGACCTGCGCCGTACCGAGCGCATTCGGGTCTTCAGCGAGGCCATGCGCGAAGGATTGGCCCGGCTGCAGCCGGTGCTGGATGGTCGTCGGGCGTCCGCTTAGGAGGCCAGACGGCCAGGGGCGAGCGCTCGCACCCGCATCCGTGAAGCCGGTCCGCCCGGATCGTCCGGCACAAAAAGTCCACAGTTACTTTTGAAACCTGTGACTGAACGCACATCACATTAGGAAAAATCCTACACGCTTAGGGGTGTTCCGACGACGGTTTACTGTTCACGCAAGACGCATCTTTTGATTGCTCCGACGGCATCCGGATACAGATTCGCCCTGAGGCGAACTTCCCCCCACCGCGCCGGCTGAACTTTTACAAGGATGAGCCATGTTTCGCGTCGAACTGAAGCAGCGTGATGGCAGCGACGACAGTGCGCTGGCGGTAGCGATTGCAGAGATCGCGCAGGAATACCGCAGCGCCGAAGCGGCGTTGCGCGCCGTACTGCCGCAGGCCAGGAGATACGCCGCGCACGCCCCGAAGGGGTTGTGGCTGCGTATCTACGATGCCGATTCGCAGCCCGTGTTTGGCACGTTGGTTCCCTAGGGCCGACGTGCGGTTTGCGCCGCCCGGCTGACAGGAGTCTGGCCGGGCGGCGCGGGCCTCCTTGCGCCCGCGCGCGGGCGCTGGACGCGTGCGTCTGCCGGTGGAGCTCGCGCCGCCATTCGTCGGCGCTCTTGGGTAGGAGCGCCGCGAGCCGCGACCGCGTTCTGTCCGGTTGCGTCGTAGCTGCGGTTTCGCGGTCGCAGCTTGCGCAGCTCCTACAGGGGCTCCAGAACGATTCGTCAGCGCTCCTGGGTAGGAGCGGCGCAAGCCGCGACCGCGTTCTGTCCGGTTGCGTCGTAACTGTGGTTTCGCGGTCGCAGCTTGCGCAGCTCCTACAAAGGCTTCGGCAGGATTCGCGAGCAGCTCCTACAGGGGCTCCGGAACGATTCGTCAGCGCTCTTGGGTAGGAGCGGCGCGAGCCGCGACCGCGTTCTGTCCGGTTGCGTCGTAACTGTGGTTTCGCGGTCGCAGCTTGCGCAGCTCCTACGGGGGCTCCAGAACGATTCGTCAGCGCTCTTGGGTAGGAGCGGCGCGAGCCGCGACCGCGTTCTGTCCGGTTGCGTCGTAGCTGCGGCTTCGCGGTCGCAGCTTGCGCAGCTCCTACAGGGGCTCCGGAACGATTCGTCAGCGCTCTTGGGTAGGAGCGGCGCAAGCCGCGACCGCGTTCTGTCCGTTGCGTCGTAGCTGCGGTTTCGCGGTCGCAGCTTGCGCAGCTCCTACAGGGGCCTCGGTGAGATTCGTCAGCGCTCTTGGGTAGGAGCGGCGCAAGCCGCGACCGCGTTCTGTCCGGTTGCGTCGTAGCTGCGGTTTCGCGGTCGCAGCTTGCGCAGCTCCTGCAGGGGCTCCAGAACGATTCGTCAGCGCTCTTGGGTAGGAGCGGCGCAAGCCGCGACCGCGTTCTGTCCGTTGCGTCGTAACTGTGGTTTCGCGGTCGCAGCTTGCGCAGCTCCTGCAGGGGCTCCAGAACGATTCGTCAGCGCTCCTGGGTAGGAGCGGCGCGAGCCGCGACCGCGTTCTGTCGGTTGCGTCGCAACTCCGGCTTCGCGATCGCAGCTCCTACAGCTGTCTCGGAGAGATCCACGCACGCCGTGGGTGCAATGGCCGGATCGGGCTTCTGCGTTTCCTAGGCCTCATCGATCCAGCCCCGCGTCATCGCCGCGATCAGATCCGCCGGGGTGTCGAGGTCGTGTTCCAGCTCCGGGGCGCGCAACCGCCAAACGGTCTCGATGGGCAGGCGCTTGAGCGCCGCGCCGAAGCCGCGGTCGCCGCTTAGCTGCCCGGCCTCGCGCCAAATCGCCGCGGCGATCACCGCCGGGATACCGAGCGCATCGCCATGTGCGGTCGCGGCGCAACCGGACGCGGCCGCCGCGGCGCCATCGAGCAAGGCCTGCAGTTGCCCGGCCTCCAGCGCCGGCTGATCGCAGCCGAGCACCAGCATCGGTCCGTCGAAGTCGGCCAGCGCGCGCGCGGCGGCGCGCAGACTGCTGGCCAGGCCTTCCTCCCAGAGCTCGTTGTCGATGCATTCGACCGCCAAGTCGGCGATCGACGCAGCCATCGCGCCGCTCTGCGCGCCGAGCACGACCAGCACCCGCTGCGCTGCGGTCGTCGTCGCCAACCGCGCGGCGCGATGCAGCAAGGTCTCGCCGTCGCGACGCAGCCCTTGCTTGGGCTGTCCGAGGCGGCGGCTCGCGCCGGCGGCCAATACCACCGCGACATGCGCCATCGCTCAGGGCTCGCCGTGGCGATGGGTCTGCAATTGCGCGGCGATGCTGAGGGCGATCGCCTCCGGGCCCTCGCCGCCGAGCTTGAGGCCGATCGGCGAATGCAGGCGCGGCGCCAGCGAGGCTTGCGCCGAGGCCGGCAGCACCCGGAACAAGTCCTCGCGCCGCCGCACCGGGCCGAGCAGTCCGACGAAACCGATCTGCTGGCCGTTGACGCTTTCGGCCAGGTGTGCGAGCGCTTCGCGATCCAGATCGAAGTGGTGATGCATCACCAGCGCGGCATCGTGCGGTCGCGCGGTCGCCAGCGCCTGCGCCGGGCTGCGCTCGATGGCGTGATCGGCAAGACCACCGGCGGCGCTCCATCGCGAGCGCCGTTCGACCAGGGTGGTTATCCAGCCCAGGGTGCGCAGCAGCGGCAGCAGGGTCGGGGTTTCCGGGCCGGCGCCGAACACCAGCACCGACGGCGGCGCCGGTATTTCCAGGTTCCACTGCGCGGCTGCGGCCGACGACCACGGTGGCGTGTTGACCGCGAGGGTCCAGCGCATGCGTTCGTCGCCGACCGTGGCGACGAGGGCGCCGTGGTTGCGCAGGTCGAGCTGCAGGTCGCCATGGCCGCGCCGCCACTCGTCGATCAAGGCCGGCCATTCGCGCAGCGCCGACAAGGGCAGCAGCGCCAGGCGCAGGCGGCCGCGACAACCGACCGCAGAACCGGCGAACAGGTCCTCGTCGCTGCGGGTGTCGATGTCCATCCATTCGATGCCTTGCGATTGCGCGGCGTCCTGCGCGCGCAGTTCGATGTCCGGCTCGATGCAGCCGCCGCTGAGCCAGCCGACCTGGCCGTCGCGTGCGCCGAACAAGGCCATCGCGCCCGGCCGGACATAGGTCGAGCCTTCGGTTTCGAGCACGACCGCCAAAGTGGCGGGGTCGCCGCGCGCGGCCGCGGCGGCGCTGGCCTCGAGCACCGCGCGCGGGCCGCCCGGCGCGCTGCGCTTCGCTAGTGCGGGGTCCGGCGAGTCGGCCATGCGTACGCCCAGGGGCGGAGAAGTTTCGAGTCTAGAACGTTCGCGGTCGCGATGGCGTTGCGCTGCATCACGTCGACCTGCGCCGGCAGTTTTGGGCAAGCCGCGAGCGCGGCCCGCGCACGAAAATCCAGGGACGTGCCGCATCGCTCGCACAGAACCCATCGACTTGCGTCGAACAACCGGCGCGAAGGCTCGGAGAATCCGGCAAGCGCCGCGTTTCGTCGCTTCATCTTGGTATCGCCGGCGATCTGGCGGCGGCCAATTTTGAGGAGTAGGCTCGGACGACCCCAGCCGCCGCGAGGGAACCATGAAGCTTCTTGTCAACGGCACCGAACACGAGGTTGCCGCTCCACCGGACATGCCCCTGTTGTGGGTGCTGCGCGACCTGATGCACCTGACCGGCACCAAGTTCGGTTGCGGCATCGCCCAATGCGGTGCCTGCACGGTCCATGTCGACGGTGCGCCGCGACGCGCCTGCGTCATGCCGGTCGCCAGCGTCGAAGGCAAACAGATCACCACCATCGAAGGCCTGTCGCAGGACGGCAGCCATCCGGTGCAACGCGCCTGGGCCGAGATCGACGTGGTCCAGTGCGGTTACTGCCAGTCCGGCCAGATCATGTCGGCAGCGGCCTTGCTGACCCAGATCCCCAAGCCGACCGACACCGACATCGACCAGGCCCTGTCCGGAAACATCTGCCGTTGCGGCACCTATCCGCGCATCCGCGCGGCGGTGAAGCGCGCGGCCGAGATCGGCAAGGCCTGATCGCGTCATTCCCCACGACGTCATGCTCGCAGCGCCGGCACCTTGGGCGCTTTAGGAGGTCGATGTGAATACCGTACCGGCGCCGTCGCGGCGCCAGTTCCTCAAGACCAGCGCCCTGATCGGCGGCGGTCTGGTGGTCGGCTTCGTGGTGCCCGGCGCCAAGCGTTTCGCCCACGCCGATCCGGCTGCAGCCGCGGCGGTATCGAGCGGCTTCGTGCCCAACGCCTTCCTGCGCGTCGGCGCCGACGACACCGTCACCGTGCTGATCTCGCATTCGGAGATGGGCCAGGGCGTGTGGACCGGCCTGGCGATGTTGATCGCCGAAGAACTCGATGCCGACTGGTCGAAGATCAAGGTCGAACACGCGCCGGCTGCGCCGGCCTATGCGCACACCGCCTTCGGCATGCAGATGACCGGCGGCTCGACCAGCACCTGGTCGGAGTTCGACCGCTATCGCCAGGCCGGCGCGACCGCGCGTGCCTTGTTGGTGGCGGCCGCGGCGCAACGCTTCGGCGTACCGGCCGACCAGGTCCGCACCGAGAACGGCGTGGCCATCGCCGGCGACAAGCGCGCGCGTTACGGCGAGCTCGCCGACGACGCGGCCAAGCTGCCGGCGCCGACTGCGCCGCAGACGCTCAAGGAGGCCAAGGACTGGAAGATCATCGGCAAGCCGACCAAGCGCCTGGACTCGCCGGAGAAAATCACCGGCAAGGCCAAGTTCGGCATGGACGTGCAGTTCGACGGCCTGCTGACCGCGGTGGTCGCGCGTGCGCCGGTGTTCGGCGGCACGGTCAAATCCTTCGACGCGGCGCCGGCCAAGGCCGTGCCCGGCGTGCGCGACGTGCTGCAGGTGCCGAGCGGCGTGGCGGTAATCGCCGATCATTACTGGGCGGCGAAACAAGGGCGCGACGCGCTGATCATCGACTGGGACCTCGGCCCGAACGCCGGCCTGGACACGGCGAAACTGCGCGAAGAATTCCGCAAGCTCGCCGCCACCGACGGCGACATCGCCGCCCAGGCCGGCGACGTCAAGAGCGGCTTGGCGAAAGCGGCCAAGACCATCGAGGCCGAGTACAACGTGCCCTATCTGGCGCATGCGCCGATGGAGCCGTTGAACTGTACGGTCAAGATCGAGGCCGACCGCTGCGAGATATGGACCGGCACCCAGTTCCAGACCGTCGACCAGCAGGTCGCGGCCAAGATCACCGGCCTCAAGCCCGATCAGGTGCAGATCCACACCATGTTCCTCGGCGGCGGTTTCGGCCGCCGCGCCACCCCGACCGCGGACTTCGTCACCGAAGCGGTGCATGTGGCCAAGGCCGCGGGCAAACCGGTCAAGACCGTGTGGTCGCGCGAGGACGACGTGCGCGGCGGCTATTACCGGCCGATGTACCTGCAGCGAGCGCGCATCGGCATCGACGCGCAGGGCGTCCCGGTGGCGTGGCAGCACGTGCTGGTCGGGCAATCGATCATCGCCGGCACGCCGTTCGCCGGGGCGATGATCAAGAACGGCATCGACGCGACCTCGGTCGAGGGCGTCGCCGATTCGCCGTATCTCAAGGAGATCGCCGACTACCGCGTCGACCTGCATTCGCCGAGCACCGGCATCCCGGTGCTGTGGTGGCGTTCGGTCGGGCACAGTTACAACGCCTTCGTCATGGAAAGCCTGATCGACGAGCTGGCCCATGCCGCCGGCAAGGATCCGGTCGAGTATCGCCGCGCGCTGCTCAAGCAGCATCCGCGGCATCTGGCGGCGCTCAATCTGGTTGCCGACAAGGCCGGCTGGGGCACGGCTCTGCCGAAGGGCCGCGCGCGCGGCGTGGCGGTGCACGAATCCTTCGGCAGTTTCATCGCCCAGGTCGCCGAGGTTTCGGTGGAGCCCAAACCGGGCGGAGGCCAAGGCATTCGCGTGCACCGTTTCGTCTGCGCGATCGACTGCGGCCTGGCGGTCAACCCAGACGGCGTGCGCGCACAGATGGAATCGGGCATCAACTTCGGTCTCGGCGCAGCGCTGTACAGCCAGCTGACCTTCAAGGACGGAAGAGTGCAGGAGTCGAACTATCACGACTACCGCGTGCTGCGCCTGGACGAAGCGCCGCAGATCGAAGTGCACATCGTGCCGAGCACCGACAAGATGGGCGGCGCCGGCGAGCCCGGCACCGCGCCGGTCGCGGCGGCCGTGGCCAATGCGGTGTTCGCACTCAATCAACAGCGGCTGCGCGAACTGCCGCTGCAGTTGCCGGCCTGAGGAGACGACGATGCGTGCATGGATCATCGCCATCGCGGCGGTTGCCGCGACCGCTTGCGGACCGAAGGTGAGCCCGGAGCAACGCGAACAGGCGGTCGCCGCGTTCGCGACCGTGCAGCAGGTGTTCCAGCACCCGCGCTGCCAGAACTGCCATATTCCCGGCGACCAACCGCTGCAATTCGATGCCGGCCTGCCGCATGCGATGGGCGTAGTGCGCGGCCCCGAAGGCAAGGGCGCCGCCGGCCTGCCGTGCTCGACCTGCCACGGCGAAGCCAATCTGCCGGCGAGCTACGGCCCGAACGCGCCGCCGGGCGCGCCGCATTGGCAGTTGCCGCCGCCGGACCACAAGATGGCCTGGATCGGTCTGCCGGCGCCGAAGCTGTGCGAGATGATCAAGGACAAGAAGAGCAACGGCGGCCGCGACTTCGCCGCGCTGATCAAGCACGTCAGCGAAGACAAACTGGTGCTGTGGGGCTGGGCGCCGGGCGGCGAACGCAAGCCGGTGCCGGTGCCGCACCCGGAATTCGTCGCCAAGTTCAAGACCTGGGCCGATGCGGGCGGGCCGTGCCCGGCGTCGTAGCCGGGCGCATCACGCCGATGCGGTTGAGCTGAAGAGTAGGAGCGGCGTCCCACAGGGATTTCCTTTGGTCACAAGCCGCGACCGCGACCTCTCGGCTGCGACGCAAGCGTGGTTTCGCGGTCGCGGCTTGCGCCGCTCCTACTCTTTGAAGCGGTCTTCAGTGACTTGGTGGATCGCAGGCCACGCTCTCGATCTGCAAAGTGCAATGCTCGATGCCGAAGCGTTCGTCGAGCTCTCGCACCAATTCGCCGCGCAAGGCATCGGCATCGATGCCTGCGTCGACGACCAGGTGTGCGGTCATTGCCGGGGTGCTCGATCCCAGCGACCACACGTGCAGGTCGTGCACGTCGTTAACGCCGGGCGCTTCCAACAGCACTGCGCGCACCGCGGCGAGGTCGATGCCGCCCGGCACGCCTTCCATGAGCACGTTGCCGGCCTCGCGCAACAAGGTCCAGGTGCGCGGCAATACCCACAATCCGATCAACACCGCGAGGATCGGGTCGACCACGGTCCAGCCGGTGAAGCGAATGACGATGGCGCCGGCGATCACCGCGACCGAGCCGAGCATGTCGCTCCATACTTCGAGGTAAGCGCCTTTCATGTTGAGGCTTTCGCCGCTGCCGGCCTTGAGCAGGCGCATGGCCACCAAATTGACGACCAGGCCGAGCGAGGCGATCGCCAGCATGCCGGTGGTCGCGATCTGCGGCGGCTCGCTGAAGCGGCCGGCGGCTTCCCACAGGATGTAGGCGGCGACCGCGAACAGCATCAGGCCGTTCGCCATCGCCCCCATCGCTTCCATGCGCGCGTAGCCGTAGCTGCGTTTGGCGTCGGCCGGTTTGCGGCTCAGCCGCACCGCGGTCAGCGCGATCATCAGCGCCAGGGTGTCGGTGCCCATGTGCGCGGCGTCCGACAACAGCGCCAGGCTGTTGGTCAGGAAGGCGCCGACGACTTCGGCGATCAGGAAGCCGCCGGTCAATCCGAGCGCCCACCACAGAGGACGTTCGTGGCGGATGGCAGTGCTGCCGTGGTCGTGTCCGCTGCTCATATCGATGCTCCTGTTTGCGTCGTAAGCGGATCGCCCGCGGGCGATGCCCAGGATCGAGGCGGGCCGCGCTTGCGCGACCCGCCGGGGCACCGCCTCAGTGGGCGGGCGAGGGCTCCGCCGTTGCCGGCGCCGGCGGCGGATCGAGCTTGCGCTCTCCGGCGTCGTTGCGGTGCAGCCAGCGGTACAGCACCGGCAGCACCAGCAGGGTCAGCAGGGTCGAGGAGACGATGCCGCCGATCACCACCGTCGCCAGCGGCCGCTGCACTTCCGAGCCGGCGCCGACGTTGAAGGCCATCGGAATGAAACCCAGCGACGCCACCAGCGCGGTCATCAGCACCGGCCGCAAACGGCCCAAGGCGCCGTCGACGATGGCGTTGTCGAGTGGGTCGCCTTGTTCGCGCAGCTTGCGGATGAAGGCGATCATTACCAAGCCGTTGAGCACCGCAACGCCGGACAGGGCGATGAAGCCGACCCCGGCCGAGATCGACAGCGGAATGCCGCGCAGAGCCAAGGCGATCACCCCGCCGGTCAGCGCCAGCGGCACGCCGCTGAAGACGATGGCGGCGTCCTTGGCCGAGCCGAAGGCCATGAACAACAGGGCGAAGATCAGCACCAGGGTGACCGGCACCACCACCGCCAGGCGCTGGCTGGCCGAGATCAGTTGCTCGAAGGTGCCGCCATAACCGATCCAGTAACCCTCGGGCACCTTCACCTGGGCATCGAGTTTCTGTCGCAGCTCGGTGACGAAACCGCCGAGATCGCGATCGCGTACGTTGGCGGTCACCACGATGCGGCGTTTGCCGTTCTCGCGGTTGATCTGGTTCGGGCCAAGAATCGAGTTGAGCTTGGCCACTTCGCGCAAGGGCACGGTGCGCGGCGCACCCGAACTCCAGGTGGCGTCGCGGCTGGACTCGTCGCGATCGCCTTCGCTGCGCGCCGGCAAGGGCACCGGCAGATCGGCCAGCGCCGCGGTGTCCTGGCGCAGGCGTTCGGGCAGGCGCACGACCAGGTCGAAGCGGCGGTCGCCTTCGAACAACTGCCCGGCGACTTCGCCGCCGACCGCGGTCGCCACGGTGTCCTGCACCGCCGCCGGGTTGAGCCCGTACACCGCCAGCGAGCGGCGATCCGGCTCGACGCTGAGCATCGGCAGGCCGGTGACCTGCTCGGCCTTGACGTCGGCCGCGCCGGGCACCTGCTTGGCGACCGCTTCGATCTGCTGGGCGATCTTGAGCAACTGCTGCAGATCGTCGCCGTAGACCTTGATCGCGACGTCGGCGCGCACGCCGGAGATCAACTCGTTCATGCGCATCTGGATCGGCTGGGTGAACTCGAAGTTGTTGCCGGGCAGGATGCGCGCGACCGCTTCGATGTCCTCCATCAGCCTGGCCTTGGTCTTGCCGGGGTCGGGCCAGCGTTCGCGCGGTTTAAGCATCAGGAAGGTGTCGGCGACCGAGGGCGGCATCGGGTCGCTGGCGACTTCGGCGGTACCGATCTTGCTGAACACCCGTTCGACTTCCGGCATCGCCAGAAACGCTTGCTCCATGGTCTTCTGCATGCCGACCGACTGGGTCAGGCTGGTACCGGGAATGCGCATGGCCTGCACCGCGACGTCGCCTTCGTCGAGGCTCGGCACGAACTCGCTGCCCATGCGCGTCGCCAGCACACCGCTGAAGATCACCAGCACCGCGGTGCCGGCCATCACCGCCGTGCGGCTGCGCAACGCCCAGGCCAGCACCGGCTCGTAGCGGCGCCGCAACCACGCCATCGCGCGGTTTTCCTTTTCCGCGACCTTGCCGCCGAGGAAGGTCGCGACCGCGGCCGGAACGAAGGTCAGCGAGAGCAGCATCGCGCCGGTCAGCGCCAGCACCACGGTGATCGCCATCGGGTGGAACATTTTCCCTTCGATGCCGCTGAGCGCGAAGATCGGCAGGTACACCGCGGCGATGATGCCCAGGCCGAACAGGCTCGGACGGATCACCTCGGCGGTGGCCGAGGCGGTCAGGTCGTGGCGTTCCTCGTCGCTCATCTGCCGGCCGAGCCGGTGCTGGGCTTCGCCGAAACGGCGCAGGCAGTTCTCGATGATGATCACCGCGCCGTCGACGATCAGGCCGAAGTCGAGCGCACCCAGGCTCATCAGATTGCCGGACACGCCGCCGCGGACCATGCCGGTGATGGTGAACAGCATCGCCAGCGGGATCACCAAGGCGGTGATCAGTGCGGCGCGGAAATTGCCGAGCAGCAGGAACAGCACCACCACCACCAGCAGCGCGCCTTCGACCAGGTTCTTCGACACCGTGGCGATAGTGCGGTCGACCAGCGAGGTGCGGTCGTACACCGGGTTGGCGCTGACGCCCTTAGGCAGGCTGGCGTTGGCTTGTTGCAGCTTCGCCGCCGCCGCCTGTGAGACGTCGCGGCTGTTGGAGCCGACCAGCATGAACACCGTGCCGAGCACGACTTCGTGGCCGTTCTGGGTGGCCGCGCCGCTGCGCAGCTCGGGGCCTTCGCCGACCGTGGCGACATCGCGCACCCGGATCGGCACGCCGTCGCGGCGGTCGAGGACGATGTCGCCGATCGCCTCGATGCCGACGATCTGCCCCGGCACGCGCACCAGGAACTGCTCGCCGTTGCGCTCGATATAGCCGGCGCCGACGTTCTGGTTGTTGGCGGCGAGCGCGGCGACCACGTCGCGCTGGGTCAGGTTCAAGGCCACCAGCCGCGCCGGATCCGGCGTGATGTGGATCTGCCGCGCGTAGCCGCCGATGGTGTTGACCTCGGTGACCCCGGGCGTGTTGCGCAACTGCGGGCGGATCACCCAGTCCTGCAGGGTGCGCAGGTCGGTGGGGTTGTACGGCGTGCCGTCGGCCTTGCGCGCCTTCGGCTCGGCGTCGACGGTGTACATGAAAATCTCGCCGAGGCCGGTCGCGGTCGGGCCGAGTTCGGGTTCCAGGCCGGCCGGGATCTGCGACTTCACCTGCTGCAGGCGCTCGGCGACCTGTTGCCGGGCGAAGTACAGGTCGGTGCCGTCCTTGAACACCACGGTCACCTGCGACAGGCCGTAGCGCGACAGCGAACGGGTGTAGTCGAGTTTCGGCAGGCCGGCGAGCGCGGTCTCGATCGGAAAGGTCACCCGTTGTTCGGATTCCAGCGGCGAGTAACCCGGCGCCTGGGTGTTGATCTGCACTTGCACGTTGGTGATGTCGGGGGTGGCGTCGATCGGCAGTTGCCGGAAGCTCCACACGCCGATCGCGATCAGCGCGCCGGTGAGCGCCAGCATCAGCCAGCGGTGGCCGATGGCGAAACGCAGGATGCGTTCGAGCAGGCCCGAGCGCGCCGGCGCCGACCCGCTCGTCGTGTCAGTGCTCATGCGAGGCTCCCGATTTTTCGATGTCGGCCTTGATCAGGAAACTCTGCTCGACCACCACTTGTTCGCCGGCACGCAGGCCGGACAGCACTTCCATGCGGCGCGCGTCGCGGCGGCCGACACGAACGGGTTTGGCGGTATAGCGCTCGCCTTCGCGCACGAACACTACGTCGCGTTCGTCCATGCGTTGCAGCGCGGTCAGCGGCACCGCCAGCGACACCGGTTGCTGTTCGACGGTGACTCTTGCGCGCACCGCCGAACCGGGCCGCCACAGGCCATCGGCGTTGGCGATCGAGGCGCGCGCGACGGTGCTCTGGCTGGCGGTAGCGGTGCCGGGCAGGATGCGGTCGAGCGTGGTTTCCACGCCTTGTTCCTCGCCCATGCGCATGACCGTGACCGGCACCCCAGGGCGCAGATGCGAGGCGTCGGCGCCGAACACGTGCAGATCGACCCACAGGGTCGACAGGTCGGCGACCTCGAACAAGGTGGTGCCTTCGACCGCGACTTCGCCGACCGAGGCGTTGCGCGCCAGCACCACGCCGGTGATCGGCGAGGCGATGGCGTAAGTGGTCAGGCTGAGGTTGCTGTCGACCGTGGCCAAAGTCTGGCCGGCCTTGACGCGGTCGCCGACGTTGGCGCGGAGCGAACGCACCGGGCCGGGATAGCGCGCGGTGATGTTGGCGATGCGGCCTTCCAGCGGCGTGACCAGGCCCTGCACTTCGTGTTCGTCGGCGATGGTGCCGGGGCCGGCGGCGGCGACGACGATGCCGGAGCGCTGGGCGATCGCGGCCGGGATCGCCGTGCTTTCGGCTTCCTCTTCGGCCTCGCCTTTCTCGCCATGGCCGGCTTCGCCTTCGCCGTGGCGGTGCGCATCGCCGGCTTCGTCGGCATGCGTGCCCTCGGGTTTGGCGGCGCCGGCCTTGCCGGCATCGGCCGACGGAGCTTCGGCGGAACCGCCGCAAGCGCTCAGGGTCAGAGCCAACAGGCCCGCGGCGATCAACAGTTCGGGCTTCATGGGGTGGCTCCTGCGGGGGCGGATGGGGCGACGAAGGACTCGCCGGTGAGGCGCTGGATCTCGATCAGCGCCAACTGCGCGTCGAGCGCGGTGTCCAGGCGCTGTTTGCGCACGGCCACGCTGTCGGCCTGCAACAGCGCCAGTTCGAGGTAGCTGATCGCGCCGGCGCGGTAGGCGTATTCGGCGGCGTTTTCGGCCCGGCTCATGCGCGGCAGGACCTCGTCCTTGAGGCGCACGACTTCGAGCGCGCCGACCCGATAGCGGCCGTGCGCTTCGACCAGGGTCGAATACAACGACAAGCCCTTGGCCTCCCGCTCGGTTTCGAGCACCGCCAGTTCGGCCTGGGCGCCGCGGATGCCGGGCTCGGCGCGGCTGCGCGCACCGAGCGGCATCGACACGCTGCCGATCAGCGCGGTATCGCCGCCGTCCTGCAAGCGGCGCATGCCGATCTGCCAATCGATGTCGGCCGTGGCCTGGCTTTGCGCCAGGCGCACGCGCGCTTCGCCGATCCGGCGCGCGTCGACGAACCGGGTCAGCTCCGGGCTGCGGTCGAGCAAGCCTGCCAAGGCGGTGGCTTCTTCGATCTTCGGCAAGGCGTACGGATCGCCGGCGACCCCGGCGAAACCCGGGTCGCGTTCGCCCCACAGCGCGGCCAGGTGTTGGCGCGCGGCGAGCAGGCTTTGTTCGCTGCGTGCGCGATCGAGTTCGGCGCGCGCTAGCGCCGCCTGCGCGGTCAGCAGGCCCGACTCCGGCGACGCGCCGGCGACCAGGCGCTGGCGCGCGGCGGCGACGGTGCGTTTGCGCTGGCCGATGTCGAACTGCGCCAGTTCGATCCGGCGTTGTGCAGCGACGATGCCGAGGTAACGCCGCGCGGTTTCGGCCAACAGGTCGAGACGGCGGCTCTCGCGATCGACCGCGAGCGCATCGATGCGGCTCTGGGCGAAGGCGCGGCGCGCGTCGAGCTTGCCGCCGCGTTCGAACACCGAAGCCAGGCTGAGGGTGATCTCGGCGCCTTTGACTCCGCTGACCGCGCCGCTGCCGAAGACGTTGTCGACCGCGGCGCCGGCGACCCGGGCCGGCCGCTGCGCGGCGAGGTCGCGCTCGGCTTCGAGCACCGAACGCTGGCGGCCGAACAGGCGCAGGTCGGGGTGGGCGTCGCCGATCCGCGCGAAGGCGTCGTCGAGGGTGAACACCGAGGCCGCGCGTGCGGTGCCGGCGGGGTTGGAAGCGGCGGGGCTGGGAGCGGACGGGCTTGAAGTGGACAGGCTCGAAGCGGATTGACTTGAAGCCGATTGGCTTGAAGCCGCGGCCAGGGGAGGCCGCGCCTGTGCCGAAAAGCACAGCGCGGCCGTCAGGACGGCCAGGGCCGCCGGACGCAAACGCATGGGGAGTTCTCCTGAATCTCGAAAGACGCCGTGGCGAACGCAGCGCACGGCGACGAAGACCCGCGCAGGCCGACGCGGCGCCGCAGGGGCGCACGCGTGCGGCCGGCTCAGGCCGGCATCGGGATCAGGCGAAAATCGGTGGGCGGAACGGGACTGCGGTCGGAGTCGGCACGAATGCGATCGAGACCGCCGGTACCGGGCCGGCCGGGTCGGCCACGCGCAGACCGACCTCGAAGCGCGGCAGCAACGCCGCTTGCAGGGCGCAGCAGTGGCTCAGGTGCCAGCGGGCGTCGCCGCAGCCGTCCGGGTCGGCGCCGTCGTCGCCGCTGGCGGCGGCATGCTCGTGCGCCAGCGCCGCGACCGGCCCGGCGAGTTCGCCGATCTCGGTCGCGAAGGTCAGCGTCGGCTTGACCAGCATCACGGCGATGAGCACGCCGAAGACGAGATAGCGGAACGCGATTGCGATGGCGGAGGGGCCGGGCATGGCGGGCATCTTAGGAGCCGCCGAGCCCGCTATACAATTTCAGGCCCGGCGCCGCCGTTCATGTGCGGCCGTAGCGCACCGCCACTGAATGCCGGCCGCCGCGGCCCCGGGGCGGTTCTGCGGCGGCAGCCGATTGCGGCGATAATCGCGCCGCGCAACGGACCTGCGGAACCACGGGCAGGGACACCCAGGCAGTTGTCCGGACAGGATCGGCAATGACGGTGCCTCGGCGTCGTCATATCGTTTGCCTAGTCTGCGCACGTATTCGGTGGTGGCGGTACAGGGGGTTTGGCAGTGAAGGTTGTTGTGAAACCGGTGTGTGGGTTCCCCGCCGGTCGTTGGTCGAAAGCCGGTGTGCGCGTCATCGCCGGTCTGGCCCTGGGCGTCGCCCTGGGCGGTTGCGGTTCCGAAGTTCCCCATAGCGCCGCGTCGCCGGCACCGGTCGCCGATGCCGCGCTGGAGTTGCCGGCGCCGCTGGACGAGCTCGATATCGAAGGTTTGCGTGCGCGCGCCGCCCAGGCCCTGCGCGAGCAACGCATCCACACCCCGGCCGGCGACAGCGCGGTCGACTATTACCTGGCCTTGCGCGACAAGGAGCCGGGCCAGATCGACGTGATCGGTGCGCTCGACGAGTTGCAGCCCTATGTGGTGATCGCCGGCGAGCAGGCCTTGCTCGACGACGACCTGGCCGAATCGCGCCGCTTGCTGGACCTGCTGGCGCGCATGGACCCGCAGGCGCCGGCGCTGCCGCGCATGCGCGAAGGCCTGCGCGTCGCCGAGGCGACCCGCGAGCGCAAGACCCGCGAGGAAACCGAACGCCTGATGGCCGAGCGTACCGACGCGGCGACCGTGCTGACCGCGCGCCGGGAGGCGGCGCGCACCGCCAATACGGCGTTGGCGAACGCGGCGATGAAGGCCGATGCGGCCGCCAGCGCGCTCGCCGCCGATGCCGCCGCGGCGAAAACCGGCAGCGTGTCGGCGGCGCAGCCGGTGGCGGCTTCGGCCGCGACCCCGGCCGCGTTGCCGGCGACGACTTCGGCGAACGCCGGCCCGCCGGCGATGCCGCGCCTGCTCGCCGATGCCAGCCCGCGTTATCCCTTGCCGGCCTTGAACCGCAAGATCGAGGGCAGCGTCGAGATCAGCTTCACGATCCTGCCCGACGGCCGCGTCGGCGCCCCCAGGCTGGTGTCTTCGGAACCGGCCGGGGTGTTCGACGCCGCCGCGCTGGCGGCGGTGGCGCGCCTGCGTTTCGAGGCCAGCGGCCAGTCGCACACGGCCCGCCGCACCCTCAACTTCCGCCTGCCTTCGCGCTGAAGCCCGCCGCGGCGGGCCCGCCGGCCATTCCACGGCCGGCGGCGACGAGCGATTGCGACGGCGGACACGTCCGCCGGGGCGGGAACTTGGCGGGCCGCGCGCTGTGCCGCCACAATGCGGCGATGGAGACTTCCGCCCCCCCCGCTTTACTCGAAACCGTCGAACGCGAGACCGGCCCGTCGCCGAGCTGGAGCGTGTTGTGGCTGCACGGCCTCGGCGCCGACGGCCACGACTTCGCCCCGATCGTGCCCGAACTGCTGCGCCGCGACTGGCCGGCGCTGCGCTTCGTGTTTCCGCACGCGCCGGTGCGCCCGGTGACGATCAACAACGGCGCACGCATGCGCGCCTGGTACGACATCCGCGACATCAGCGATCTGGCCCAGCGCGCCGACGAGGCCGGCGTCGACGAGTCGGTGCAGCAGGTCGATGCGCTGATCGAGCGCGAGATCGAACGCGGCGTGCCGTCCTCGCGCATCCTGCTGGCCGGCTTTTCCCAGGGCGGCGCGATCACCCTGGCGACCGCATTGCGGCGCAGGCAAGCGCTGGGCGGACTGATCGCCCTGTCGAGCTATTTGCCGATGCCCGAGCGCCTGGTCGCCGAAGCGACCCCGGTCGCGCCGAGCCAACCGGCCTTCATGGCCCACGGCCAGTACGACCCGATGGTGCCCTACGCCGGCGGCGAACACGCCGCGGCGCGCCTGCGTGGCCTGGGTTTCCAGGTCGACTGGCACGCTTATCCGATGGCGCACCAGGTCTGCGCCGAGGAGATCGCTGCGCTCGGCGACTGGATGTCGCAACGGTTCGCCGCCACGGCATGAGCCGGCCCTGACCATGCTCGAGTCCGCCGGCGAACACGAACCGTGGCTGCCGGACTTGTGCCGTCTGCCGCGGCTGGTGGTCATGCTGAGCATGGCCGAGCTGATCGTGATCGTGCTGGCGCTGGCGCCCGACGGCACCCGCTGGGACCTCGGCCGCTTCGTTTCCTCCAGCGCCTTCGCGCTGTGGCTGGCGCTGGCGATCTCGGTGCTGCTGTGCGTGTCGCGGCGCCACCTGTCGCGCCTGCCGCCCGGCCTCGGCGGCTTCATCGCCACCGCGACGGCGGCGGCGATCGCCGCGGCGGTCGCGGCGATCACCCACATCATCGACAGCGTCACCGGCATCGGCCTGGTGCCGCCGGGCATCTCGTTCCAGCGCTTCGTCGGCGGCACTGCCGCGGTGGCGATCCTCGCGGTCGGCGTGGTCTTGCGCTACCTCTACGTCAACGACAGCTGGAAGGCCCAGGTCCGCGCCAACGCCCGCGCCGAGGTCGACGCGCTGCAGGCGCGGATCAAGCCGCACTTCCTTTTCAACAGCATGAACACCATCGCCGGCCTGGTGCGCAGCGACCCGGTGGTCGCCGAACGCGCGGTCTTGGACCTGTCGGATCTGTTCCGGGCCGCGCTGGGCGCGTCCAAGTCCGATTCCAGCCTGGCCGAGGAGGTCGAGCTGGCCGAGCGCTACCTGGCGATCGAGCAACTGCGCCTGGGCGAGCGCCTGCGGGTAGTCTGGCGCAAGCGCGAGCCGCTGCCGTGGCGGATGCCGCTGCCGCGCCTGGTCCTGCAGCCCCTGGTCGAGAACGCCGTGCTGCACGGCATCTCCCGGCTGCCGGGTGGCGGCGAGATCGAAATCGAGCTGACCGAGCTCGCCGACGAGCTGCTGCTGCGCATCCGCAACCCGGCCCCGCCCCCGGCCGACGGCCGCAGCGGGGCCCGCCATGCCCACAGCAGCATCGGTCAGCGCCTGCGTTATGCCTACGGGCCGACGGTGCGGATGACCGCGGGCTGGAACGAAGGCTACTATCTGTGCGAACTGCACGTGCCGACCGGGGTGGAGGCGCATAGCCGATGAAAGCGACGAGGGCGGCCATGAGAGTGGTGATCGCGGATGACGAACCGTTGGCGCGCGAGCGCTTGCGCAGTCTGTTGGCCGAGCGCGACGACGTGGAGGTCGTCGCCGAAGCGGCCGACGGCCAGCATGCCTTGCACGCCTGCGCCGAGCACAAGCCGGACTTGGTCCTGCTCGATATCGCCATGCCCGGCATCGACGGCCTCGAGGCCGCGCGCCACCTGGCCGCGTTCGAGCCGCGCCCGGCGGTGGTGTTCTGCACCGCCTACGACGCCCACGCGTTATCGGCGTTCGAGGCCGAGGCGATCGACTACCTGGTCAAGCCGGTGCGGGCCGAGCGTCTCGACGCCGCGCTCGAACGCGTGCGCACCTTCGCCGCCGGCCGCGAGCGCCATGTCGGCGGAGGCACCGAGACTGCGCCTGGGCAAAGCCGCAGCCACCTGTGCGCGCGCCTGCGCGGCAGCCTGCGCCTGATCCCGATCGAGGACGTGCACTACCTGCACGCCGAAGAGAAATACGTGATCGTCCATCACGCGCGCGGCGAAGACCTGATCGAGGAATCGCTGAAGTCGCTGGAAGACGAATTCGGCGAGCGCTTCGTGCGCATCCACCGCAACTGCCTGGTCGCGCGCCACGAGATCGTCGAACTCAAGCGCGACTCCGAAGGCCACGTGCAGGCCGTGCTGCGTCACGGCAAGCAACCGCTGGAAGTCAGTCGCCGCTGCGTGGCGGCGTTGCGCGAGACGCTCAAGCATTTGTGATGCTTTCTCGGGACTCGGGACTCGGGACTCGGGACTCGGGACTCGGGATTCGGGATTCGGGATTCGGGATTCGGGATTCGGGATTAGGGATTAGGGATTAGGGATTAGGGATTAGGGATTAGGGACTCGGGATTCGGTTGTGCTGCGCTCTTAGAGTAGGAGCGGCGCAAGCCGCGACCGCGCCGCTGTCCGCTGCCGCGTCTCTAACCGCAGGGCGGTAAAGCAACATCTAAAGCTTCCGTCCGCTAACGCGGCCGGGTTACTTTCTTTTGCTGGCCCAAAAGAAAGCTAACCAAAGAAAAGGCCTTCCTTGACGAAGCTCCCCTGCGAGTACGCAGCTGTCGCCGGGATTTTTCGATAGGACATCCTTGTCCTATCGAAAAACGGCGCACGTCCTGTGCGCCGCCCTCCGGGTCCACGGTCGTTCTCGCGAGTTCGGTACTGCGCCAAGCTCATCACGGCAACGGCAACGGCAACGGCAACGGCAACGGCAACGGCAAGGGCAAGGGCAAAGGCAACAGCAAAGGCAACAGCAACAGCAACCGCAGGCTGCGTCGTGGCGCTTGGGATGGGATAGGGGCGGCCTTCCTTCGATCACTGGCCGCCACGGCCTTCCCCCCCCCGGCCCCACCCGTTGCGGATTCCGCAACCGATCCGGCCCTGGCGGTGGTCCTGGCGGCTTTTGATGCCGACCCCCGTCAGCGGCGATAATGCCGGGATGAAGACCCTGCGCATCGCCACCCGTAAGAGCCCGCTTGCCCTGTGGCAGAGCGAGCACGTCGCCGACCGCCTGCGCGCCGCGCATCCGGGGCTCGAGGTGAGCCTGGTGCCGATGAGCACCCGCGGCGACGAGGTGCTCGACCGCTCCCTGGCTGCGATCGGCGGCAAGGGCCTGTTCCTCAAGGAGCTGGAACTGGCGATGCTGCGCGGCGAAGCCGACTGCGCGGTGCACTCGCTCAAGGACGTGCCGATGGAGCTGGAGCCGGGCTTCGCCCTGCCGGCGATCCTGGAGCGCGCCGACTACGCCGACGCCTTCGTCAGCAACCACCACGACGGCATCGACGGCCTTCCGCTCGGCGCCCGCGTCGGCACCTCGTCGTTGCGCCGGCAGGCGCAGTTGCGGGCACTGCGTCCGGACCTGCAATTGCTCGACCTGCGCGGCAACGTCAATACCCGACTGGCCCGGCTCGATGCCGGCGATTACGACGCCATCGTCCTGGCCTGCGCCGGTTTGCAGCGCCTGGGTTTCGATGCGCGCATCCGCGCCCGCCTCGAATCGCCGTATTGGCTGCCGGCGCCGGCGCAAGGCGCGATCGCGATCGAATGCCGCGAGGACGACGTCGCCGCGCGCACGTTCTGCGCCGCGCTGGACCACGCCGCCACGCGCACCTGCGTCGAAGCCGAGCGGGCGATGAACCGCGCCCTGCACGGCAGCTGCCACGTACCGGTCGCCGCCTATGCGCGCCTGGACGGCGAACACCTGCGCCTCGACGGCCAAGTCGGTTCGGCCCGCGACGGCCGCGCCGTGCGCGCCCACGGCGAAGGCCGAGGCGACGCCCCCGACTGCCTCGGCATCGAGGTCGCACAACGCCTGCTGGAGCAGGGCGCAGGCGAATTCATCGCTGATTCGCTGGTGGACATCGACGCGGATTGATTCGGGGCGTTGAGCTACGAAACGTCCGTGGAGCTACGGACTGTCGTTGGATCTTTACGCCCATCGAATGCGATCGCCGTTGTTTTGGAGTAGGAGCGGCGCAAGCCGCGACCGCGTTGCAACGGGTTTGCGGCGTTTCGCTCAAGCAAGGTCAAGATCAAACGCTAAGAGCTTCCGCCACTAAAGCGGCGGGTTACTTTCTTTTGTCATAAGCAACAAAAGAAAGGTAACTGCACTCTCAAGGTACAAGTGCATCACCCAAGCGGATCAAAGGCTTAAACCTCCTTCCTGGTAAACCGGCCTTGATTCAGAGTAAGCCTTTGATCAGTCGAGAATTTCTGATTTGCCGTCCGCCTAGGAAAAAGCGGGTCATCAGATGAAGAGTGATGCACTTGGTCCTGGTCAGTGCAAACCAAAGAAAAATGCTTTGTTTTGAATCACCAGCCCGCACGAGCGTCGCCTCCGCAGGGATTTTTCATACGGGACATCCCTGTCCCGATGAAAAGCGGCGCGCATCCCTGCGCGCCGCCCTCCGGGTCTTCTTTTGCCTTCGCTAGAGCGAGGCGACGCACAGCCACAGCCACAGCCACGAATCAGATTGCGGCGGCGCCATCCCTGCAGGAGCGACGTGAGTCGCGACCAACACCTGCCCAGATTGCCGCGTCATTACCGTCATCGCGCGGTCGCGGCTTGCGCCGCTCCTACCCAAGAGCAGCGACGACCCACCCCGGTCGTTGCCGTGAAAGCTTGGCGCAGTTTCGAACTCGCGATGCGATCGTAGACCCGGAGGGCGGCGCACAGGACGTGCGCCCAGCGTTTAGACCGAATGACTCGATAGGACAAGGATGTCCTATCGAAAAATCCCGGTGCCAGCTGCGTACTCGCAGGGGAGCTTCGTCAAGGAAGGCCCTTTCTTTGGTTAACTTTCTTTTGGGCCAGCAAAAGAAAGTAACCCGGCCGCGTCAGTGGACGGAAGCTCTGCTCTTGCTTTAGTGCCCAATCGAAAGATTCACTGAGCGCAGATCAAAACCGCCGAATCAACTCGATCGAACTCTCCGCACTCTCACTACCGCCCCCACCATTGGAATCATGGCGAATCGCGAAGTCGGTTTCGAGTTTCCAGTACGGCCACAAATCCACGTCCAGCCGCACCGACTGCTTGACGAAGGTGTCGCCGTGGCCGCTCTCGAATTGCACGCGCTGGCTCCAGCGCGCGCGCTCGCCGATGCGCTGGCCGATGCTGACCTCACCGCGGAACACCGTGCCCGGGCGGTTGATGCCGTCGTCGTAGAGCGGGGCGAGGCGGTAGCCGGCGCCGAAGCTCAGGCCGACCTGCGTTGGGCCGTCGCGCAAGGCCTGCACGCCGTAACGGGTGCCGATGCGGTAGTCGTTGGAATACATGGCGCGGCTGGTGCGCGAGGTCGCCGGCGCCCTGACGCCGCCGACGTGGCGTTGCGAGCCGGGCAGCAGCACGGTACGCAGCGGCGGCAGGTCGAGCGGGTCGATCTCCGGGCCTTTGGCGCGCCCGGAGGTGGCGAGCCGCCATTCCTCATCGCCGCAGCGGGTCGAAAAACAGTACAGGCGCATCTGCGCCGGATCGCTCGCAATGGCGATCAGCGTCGGGTCGCCGCCGAAGGCGGGGGTCGGCAATGTCACCAGGGGCGCGCCGAGGAGGGCGAGCCCGATTGCACCGAGCATCGTCTTGGATAGGGGCCTGAGAAGGCTGCGATGATGCCATGAAACCGGTTACAGGCACGAGACCGCGAACACCTCGGGATAGCTTCGATTCACCCGTCGGCGAACGCTTGCAGGGCCGCGAAAGCCCCGTCTGGCGGGGCTTTGCGAAGAATCGCGGCGGGTTTCGGGCGCGAGCGGCCGTGCCTCAGTAATACAACGTCACCAGGTGCCGGGCCTCGGCGAAGAACAACCAGCGTTCGACCAAGGTCCCGAGCAGCAGCGACAAGGCCGCGAGCGGCAGCGCGATCGCGGCGGCCGCCGGCGCCGCCAGCGCGATCAGGCCCAGCACGACCGGCACGGCAGCGAACAAGACCAGCGCGATCCGGCGCAGTTTGCGCCCGTGCTTGCGCGCCAGCACGTAGCCCATCTCGCGGGTGAGGTAGTTGTCTTCGGTATGCGGCCGCTCGAACACGTCGAGTTCGCGTTGCGGCAGGCCGACCGCATCGCCGCGGGTGACGGTGAGCGGGGTGCGGTCGATGTCGCGCCAATACGCGAGCTTGATCGCGGCGGCGACCAGCGCGAGCGGAATCAGCGCGAAGGTCGCGAGGCGGGCGATACCGGCAGCACCGGGCAAGGCCGCCAGCAGGGCGGCGCCGGCGAGCAGGGCGAAGGCGAGATACGCCGGTACCACCAGTCGATGGCGCCAGGCCGGAATGGGTTTCAGCGAGGCGTAGATCATCGCGGTGCAGACGACGGTGAGCGCTGCACCGACCAGCAAGGCGAGCGCAGCGACAGCCGGCCAGACTGCACCGATCCCGGCGTGTGCGCTCGTCGCGAACGCCCAGGCCAACAAGACCAGCGCCGGCACATAGGTCGCCACCGCCATCACGCCCTCGCGCGACAGCCACGAGCTGCGCCATTGCGAGAACGCACGCCAGGCGCGCATCGGCTTGCCCAGGTGCAGGGTCGAACTGAGCAGGCCGATGCTGACCAGGATCACCGCCAGCGCCAAGGCCACGGCCAGCGTGCGCGGCGGCATCGCATCGCCGCCGCCGAACTGGATCAGCACGACCGCGGCGAGCCAGGCCATCAGGCCGTAGCCGGCGCCCGACAAGGTGGTGAAGAAAATGACCGAAAATGCGGGATGCATCAGGTCCGGCTCCGGTACGGCAGGGCGGGCGTCATCGCGACAGCATCCGGTCCAGCCAACGCAGCACCGGCGGCAGCTGTTGGGTGTCCAGGGATTCCGCCGGCGGCGCGGCCTCGGCGGGCGCCGCGCGGCGCGGACGCGGCGGCAGGTATTTGTTGGTCGGCTGATAGCCCAGTTGCGCCATCAGGTCGACGCCGCCGCGTTCGGCGACGAGCTTGGAGACCTTGGACTCGGGATCGCCGAGGTCGCCGAAATGCCGCGCCCGGGTCGGGCAGGCCTGCACGCAGGCCGGCTGGCGTTCGGACTCGTCGAGGTTTTCGTTGTAGATGCGGTCGATGCACAGGGTGCATTTCTTCATCACGCCTTCGACCGGACTGTACTCGCGCGCGCCGTAGGGGCAGGCCCAGGAGCACAACTTGCAGCCGATGCATTTGTCTTCGTCGACCAGCACGATGCCGTCTTCGGCGCGCTTGTAACTGGCGCCGGTCGGGCACACGGTCACGCAGGCGGGCTGTTCGCAATGCAGGCACGAACGCGGGAAGTGCAAGGTCATCGCCGGTTGCGGCGCCGCGACTTCGCCGCAGCCGCGTACCGGGTCGGCCAACGCCATCGCCTCGGTGCGCGCGCTCGCCGGCGCGGCCTCGCTCGCGGCCACCTCGTAACTGTGCACGCGGTTGAACCAGATGCCGGACGGGTCCTTGCCGTAGGGACGCTCGTCGGTCAGCGGCGCAGCGAAACCGCCGGCATTCCATTCCTTGCAGCTCACCGCGCAGGCATGGCAGCCGACGCAGGTGTCCAGGTCGATGACCAGGCCGAGCTTCTTCTTCGAGGGCGGCGGCAGATCGGTCATCGTTTCTTGTTTCCGGTAGCGAGCAACCACAGGCCCAGCGCGAATACGGTCAAACCGATCGCCACGCTAGGCATCAGCGCGATCAGCACGGGTGTGGCCGAGGTCGCGTGCGCGGCGGCGTCGCGAGTCGGATCCAGCACGCCGAGCCCGAGCAGGACGACCAAGCCGAAGCCGAGCGCGATGCACAACCAGCCGGCGAACACGCGCGCGGTTCTCATCGGCGATGCTCCACGATGTCTTCGAAGCCGTTTACGCGGCAGCGACGTGTCGCCGATTCAATCCTGCTCATGCTCGCCTCCTGCGCGGCGAGCGCGGCGTGCACGGAATTCGGCGCCGTAGCGCAGGGGGCCGGGTTCGGCTTCGGCGAACGCCAGCGGAGCGAACTGCGGTTCGGACTCGCCGCGCGCGTTCTGCTCCGCATCGGCCTTGCGGATCGACACGCGCAGGTCGAACCAGGCCGCCTGCCCGGTCACCGGGTCGGCGTTGGCGTAGTCGCCCTTCGGGGTGATGTCGGAGATCAGGTGGTTCATCAGGAAGCCCTTGCGGCCTTCCGGGGCGTCCTTGTCCAGCCGCCAGGCGCCGCGGCGCTTGCCGATCGCGTTCCAGGTCCAGACCGTATCGGCCTGGACGTTGGCGGCGAAACGCGCCTGCACGGTGATGCGGCCGTGGTGCGACTCCATGGTGATCCAGTCGGCGTCGGCGATGCCGTGGCGCGCGCCGGTGTCCGGATGCAGATACAGGTAATTGCGAGCGACGATCTGACGCAGCCAGGCGTTCTGCGAACCCCAGGCGTGGTACATGAACATCGGCCGCTGGGTCACCGCGCTGAGCGGGAATTTCGTGTCGACCTGATCGACCTGGGCACCCTCGAAGGGCTCGTACCAGATCGGCAGCGGGTCGAAATAGGTCGCGACGCGTTCGCGATGCTCCGGCGGCGGTTGCTGCGCGCCGTGGCCTTGCGCGGCGAGACGGAACTTCTGGATCGTCTCCGAATACAACTGCAGCACGATCGGGTCGGCATGGCCGATGAAGCCCATCTTCTGCGCCCAATCCAGATAGCCGCGATTGGCCATCTTGTAGTAGCGCGCCGACTCCGGCACATGGCTGCGCCAGAAGCCGCCGTTATCGATGTAGCGCTGCAACTGCTGCGGGTTCGGCGGGCCCTTGGCTTCGAGTTCGCCGTGTTCGCCGCGCCAGCCGGCGAGCAGGCCGACGCCGGGCGCGCGCTCGTGGCGGACGATGTAGTCGGCGTAGTCGCGGTAACGCGGGCTGCCGTCGTCGTGGACCATGCCGGGCAGGCCCAGGCGCGCGCCGAGTTCCAGCAGTACCGATTGGAAGCCGCGCACGTCGCGCGGCTTCTTGTCGCTGCCCAGGTGCTGAGTCGCCGAGTCGACGATGGGATGGCGGATAGCGTCGCAGGCCGAGTCGGCATCGGAAATCGGCCGGTCGAGCAGGCTGATCGCGTCGAAGCGCTCCAGATAGGTGGTGTCGGGCAGGACCAGGTCGGCGTAGGCGGTCATCTCCGAGGCGTAGGCATCGGCGTAGATGATGCGCGGGATGCGGTACTCGCCGTCTTCGCCGCGGTCGGTGAGCCAACCGATGGTCTCGCCGGTGTTCATCGCCGAGTTCCAGCTCATGTTGGCCATGAACATCATCAGCGTGTCGATCTTGTAGGGATCGCCGGCCCAGGCGTTGCGGATCACGGTATGCATCATGCCGTGCGCCGACAGCGGATAGGCCCAGGAAAACGCGTGGTCGATACGGCGCGGCTGGCCGTCCGCATCGACGACCAGGTCCTCGGGGCTGTGGACGAAGCCGAGCGGGGCGGCATCGAGCGCGCCGTTGGGCTGGCGCGTCTTGCCAGGCCGGTTCGGCGGCGGGATCGGTTTCGGAAACGGCGGTTGATAGCGGAACGAGCCCGGCGTATCGACTGCGCCGAGCAGCAACTGCAGCACATGCAGCGCGCGGCAGGTGTGGAAGCCGTTGCTGTGCGCGCTGATGCCGCGCATGGCGTGCATGCTGACCGGGCGGCCGGTCATTTCGGCGTGCTGGCGGCCGTAGGCGTCGGTCCAGGCGATCGGCAGGGTGATGGCTTGTTCGAATGCGGCCTCGGCGAGTTCGCGGGCGATACGGCGGATGGTGTCGGCGGGAACCCCGCAACGTTCGCTGACGGCATCGGGTGCGTATTGCGGGTCGAGGTAGCGTTCGGCGACCAGATGGAACACCGGCACTGCGCGGCGGCCGTCGGCCAGGCTGTATTCGCCGACCACGGCCGGCGCGATGTCGATCGCGTCGGCGGGGAGGGCGCGGCCTTGGCTCGCGGCGTCGGGCAAACCACGCGCCCAACACAGCGCACGCCCTTCGCCGTCGCGCGCGAACAGGCCATCGTCGGCGCCGCCGGGATTGCGGATCACCAGCCAGTGCGCGTTGGTGTAGCGCACCAGGTAGTCCAGGTCGATGCGGTCGGCCTTGAGCAGTTCGTGGATCAGGGCGAACGCGAACAGGCCGTCGGTGCCGGGGCGGATGCCGATCCATTCGTCGGCGATCGCGCCGTAGCCGCTGCGCACCGGGTTCACCGCGACGATCTTGGCGCCGCTGGCCTTGAGTTTGCCGAGCCCGAGCTTGATCGGGTTGGAGTCGTGGTCTTCGGCCACGCCCCACAGCATCAGATAGCGCGAATGCTCCCAGTCGGGCTCGCCGAACTCCCAGAACGAACCGCCCAGGGTGTAGAGACCGCCGGCGGCCATGTTGACCGAGCAGAAACCGCCGTGCGCGGCATAGTTGACCGTGCCGAACTGCTGCGCCCACCAACCGGTCAGCGCCTGCGACTGGTCGCGGCCGGTGAAGAAGGCCAATTCGTCGGGGTTGCGTTCGCGGATCGGCGCGAGCCAGTCGGCGGCGATGCGCAGCGCCTCGTCCCATTCGATCTCGCGGAACTCGCCCTTGCCGCGTTCGCCCACGCGCAGCAGCGGCTTGTCGAGCCGCGCCGGCGAGTAGTGCTGCATGATGCCGGCCGAACCCTTGGCGCACAGCACGCCCTGGTTGACCGGGTGATCGGGGTTGCCCTGGATGTAACGGATCCGGCCGTCGCTGAGCCAGACCTTGATGCCGCAACGGCATGCGCACATATAACAGGTCGTGGTCTTGACCTCGTCGCCGGGCGAGGGCGACAAGTCGATGGCTGGCTCTTGGGGAGCGTGCTTTCGCATGGCGGCATTGTGCCTACCTGGGCGTGTCGCCGCGAGCTTGCGCGAAATCCGGGCTTGTGCGTCGTAGCGCCATCGCACTGCAACATTGTGCAGGTCTTGTGATCGGGCTTGCGGCCGCGGCTGTCGGCGGGCTCGCGCAGTCGCAGTCGTTGCGACCGCATGGGTGTCTAATGTCACTACTCCGCCGGAGCTCCGATCCAGATACTGGTCCCGACAACGGGTTGCCATACCGGCGTCGTCGCAACCTCATTCGGTCGAGGGGAGTCGCTGCCGGTGCTGCCGGCCGGCGACCATTCGAAGCTGTCGACGCTGGGTCCTCGTCCGCGCAACTGTGCGCAGGCCCCATGTCGGCGTGAAGACGCGATGGCGCGAGGCGAATCCGGCCGCGGCCTGGGTGGCCCGCTCCGGCGGTGCTCCGGCCTGCCGGGCGCCCGCGGGTAAACGCGGCGCCGGGGGCGGCGTTGCGGATATTGCGGGCTCGATCACGTACGATCCCCAAGTTCGATGGTGGCGGCCGGACAGCGGCCGGTGCCATGCTAGTTGCGACCCCACCGAATCCACTAGACATCGCCGACATGGAACGTATCGAACGCATCCACGCACTGCACCGGATTCTCACCGCAGCCCGGTATCCGGTCACGGTCCAGCGCCTCCAAGAGGATCTGGAGTGTTCGCGCGCGACGGTCTATCGCGACCTGGCCTACCTGCGCGACTACCTGATGGCGCCGGTGGTCGGCAACGGCGAGGCCGGCTTCCGCTACGACACCAGCGAAGGCGACCGCTTCGAGTTGCCCGGCCTGTGGCTGAGTTCGGAAGAGCTGCATTCGCTGTTGGCCGCGCAGCAATTGCTGATGCGCAGCGGCGGCGGCGTGTTGTCGAACGCGCTCGCGCCGTTGCAGCAGCGCATCGAGAAGCTGCTCGACGAACATGCCGGCGGTCGCCGCCTGCCGGTCGAGCGCGTGCGGGTGATTCCGCACCGCACCCGGCGCCTCGACGAAACCGCATTCCGCGCGGTCGCCACCGCGGTGCTCGATCGCAAGCAACTGACCTTCGAATACCGGGCGCGCTCGACCGACCAGCGCACCCGCCGCAGCGTGTCGCCGCAGCGCCTCACTCATTACCGCGAAAACTGGTACCTCGACGCCTGGGATCACGAGCGCGATGCGCTGCGCAGTTTCTCGGTCGACCGCATCAGCGCGGCCAAGATCGGCGAAGACGCCGCGCGCGACGTCGCCGACGAGGAGCTCGACCAGCACCTGGCGTCGAGCTACGGCATCTTCTCCGGCGCGCCGAAGGGCTGGGCGACCATCGTCTTCAGCGCCAAGGCCGCGCGCTGGGTCGCCGACGAGCACTGGCATTCGCAGCAGCAGGGCCGTTTCCTGCCCGACGGGCGTTACGAGCTGAAGGTGCCGTACAGCGCCGGGCGCGAATTGCTCATGGACGTGATGCATTACGGCAGCGACGCCGAAATCGTCGAGCCGGTGGTGCTGCGCGAGCAGGCCAAGTCGATGCTGGAACTGGCATTGAGCAACTACGGCAGCTGATGCCCGGCGCCGACGCACCGCATATTTCCCGCGACGAACCGGTCGCCCTGGTGCTCGGTGCGGGCGGTGCCCGCGGGCTGGCGCAGATCGGGGTGATCGAGGCCCTGCAGGCGCGTTCGATGCGCATCGTCGCGGTCGCCGGCTCGTCCAGCGGCGCCCTGGTCGGCGGCCTGTTCGCCGCCGGCAAGCTCGAGGTCTACCGCGACTGGCTGTACGGCATGAGCCGCACCGCGATGCTGCGCCTGCTCGACCCCGGCCTGGGGCAGCCCGGCCTGTTCCGCGGCGAGCGCCTGATGCACGCGCTGCGGGAACTGACCGGCGAGCCGCGCATCGAAGACCTGGAGATCGAGTTCACCGCGGTCGCGGTCGACCTGATCCGCCAACGCGAAGTCTGGCTGCGCGAAGGCGACCTATGGGACGCGGTACGCGCGTCGATCGCCATCCCGGGCGTGTTCCCGCCTTATGAATTGCACGGTCGCGAACTCGTCGACGGCGGCCTGTTGGCGCCGCTGCCGATCGCGGCCACGCGTCTGTCCGATGCGCACCGCCTGATCGCGGTCGACATGCACGGCTGGCCGGAGCGGCCGCCTGGCGCGCTGGCGCTGCAGAACGGCGCCAGGGCGCCGGGCAGCGAGGTCGCGGAGTCGAAGCCGTCGATGCTGATGCGCTGGTTCCGGCGCGGCGCCGTCGAGGCCCAGAACGGCGAACAGCCGCCGCACGAGTTGGGCTTCAGCGAACTGATGGCGCGTTCGCTCGACATGATGCAGGCGCAGATTGCGCGCGTGCAGTTGGCCCTGGACCCGCCGGAACTGGTCATCCGGATTCCGCGCGACGCCTGCCAGTTCTACGAATTCTGGCGGGCCAAGGAACTGATCGCGCTGGGCCGCGAAGAAGCCGAGAAGGCGCTCGACAAGGCCGGTTACTGAGCTTCGGTCAGGGCGCGATCGCTCTAGGGCAGGAGCGGCGCGAGCCGCCGCTCTTGGGCAGGAACGGCGCGAGCCGCGACCGTGATCCAACCGGGCGGCGCGGTCGCGGTCGACCTTCACTTTCGTGACGCTCGTGCTGCGCCGGGTGAGGCCGGGGCCCTTCCGCCATGGCCGTGAGCGAACCTCCATGGTCTCGGTTCGTGGCTCCGGGCCATTCGCCGGCCAGCCGCCAGACCCGGCACAGCGCAAAGCCGACGTGCCGCACAGACGACGCGCCGATGAGCGGCACCGATGAGCGGTATGAAGATCGCAGCCTCTGAGACGGGCCGGCGAGATGGTGGGCTCACCGACACTTACGCCCGCTTTCCGGAGCCTGGACATGACCGTCAGCACGCCTTCCGACCGTTCCGCCGATGCCGTCCGCGCGGACCTCGACACCGCCCTGCGTTACGCCCTGGCCATCGGCAGCCTGTTGGTGCTGATGCTGCCGGCCGCGCGCGGCAGCCATGGCGCGATCGGCTGGCTGCCGCTGTGGCTGGTGGCGATGCCGGCCGTGGCCTGGTGGGCCCTGCACCGGTTCCGCCTGCCGTCCTGGGGCCAGGCCCAGGACGCCGAAGCCGCCTTGGCGCCGCGCCGGCGCCGTCGCGGCGCGGTCCAGGCCCGCCGCCGCGGCCGCCCGGCGGTGGTCGCGCGCCCGCTGCCGCGCGCCGCCTGAACCTCGGGCCGGAGCCGGCGGCCCAGACCGACGACCCAATCGGCTCCCCGAATCCGCGCCCCAAGCGCTCCGCCCGCCGGCGTTCAACGGCGGTCCTGAGCGCCCGCCCCGGGCGTCTGCCCCGGGGCGCCGCCGCGGCGCGGTTCGAGTCCGGCCGTGGCCCCGCAACGCGCCAAACCCGGCAACTCCCTACATGACCTTGGGCAGGGCAGCGGCCGCGCGGCCCTGTGCTAGCGTGGCGGCCTTCCTTTGCACCGGATGAGCCATGTCCTCGATGTCGCAGACCTGTCAATCCTTGCTGTTCGCAGCAGGTATCGCCGCCGCCTCGGCCTCCGGTGCCGCACCCGCCAAGGAGGCCGCCATGAACGATTCCTACGCCTGGCTCGAAGAGGTCGAGGGCAAGCGCTCGCTCGAATGGGTGCAGGCGCGCAACGCCAAGACCGAGGCCGAACTCGCGGCGACGCCGCAGTTCAAGCAGCTCGAGTCCGACATCCGCGCGATCCTCGATTCCAACGCCAAGATCCCCGGCGTCGAAAAGATCGGCGCCTACTACTACAACTTCTGGAAGGACGCGCAGCATCAGCGCGGCCTGTGGCGCCGCACCACGCTCGAGGAATATCGCAAGGACCAGCCGAAGTGGGAGACCGTGATCGACCTCGACGCGCTCAACCGCGAAGAGAACGAACAGTGGGTGTGGCACGGCGCCGACTGTCTGCGTCCGGACTATCAGCGCTGCCTGGTCGCGCTGTCGCGCGGCGGCTCCGATGCCGACGTTACCCGCGAGTTCGACCTCACCACCAAGGCCTGGGTCAAGGACGGCTTCGTCCGTCCCGAAGCCAAGGGCAGCCTGAACTGGATCGACCGCGACCACGTCTACGTCGCCACCGATTTCGGCCCCGGCTCGATGACCACCTCGGGCTATGCGCGCGTGGTCAAGCTGTGGAAGCGCGGCACGCCGATGGCCTCGGCCAGTCTGGTCTACGAAGGCCAACCGACCGACATGGCGGTCGGCGCCGTACACGATCAGACCCCGGGCTTCGAGCGCGATTTCGTCCAGCGCACCCTCGCTTTCTATAACGACGAGCTGTACCTGCGCAGCGCCGACGGCAAGCTCGGCAAGATCGACCTGCCGAACTCGGCCAACAAATACGTCCACCGCGAATGGCTGATCGCCGAGCTGCGCGATCCCTATGAGGCCGGCGGCAAGAAATACGTGTCCGGCAGCCTGATCGCGATCAAGTTCGACGACTTCCAGGCCGGCAAGCGCGACTTCACCCGTTTGTTCACCCCGACCGAAACCACCTCGCTGGCGAATGCGGTGTGGACCCGTCATCACCTGATCCTGAACGTGCTCGACGACGTCAAGTACAAGCTCAGCGTGCTGACCCCGGGCGAGGGCGAGTGGAAGCGCGAGGCCTTCGCCGGCGCGCCGGCGTTCGGCACGGTCATGGTCGGCGCGGTCGACTCCGACGAAAGCGACGCGGTCTGGCTCAGCGCCAGCGACTACCTGACCCCGAGCACCCTGGCCCTGGGCGAAGTCGGCAAGGGCGCCAAGGCGCCTGAAGTGTTGAAGACCATGCCGACCTTCTTCGACGCGTCCAAGAACACGATCGAGCAGCACTTCGCCAAGAGCAAGGACGGCACCCGCGTGCCGTACTTCCTGGTGCGGCCGAAGGACCTCAAGCTCGACGGCAGCGCGCCGACCCTGCTGTACGGCTACGGCGGCTTCGAGATCTCGCTGACCCCGAGCTATTCCGGCGGCATCGGCAAGGGCTGGCTGGAGAAGGGCGGCGTGTATGCGGTCGCCAACATCCGCGGCGGCGGCGAGTACGGCCCGCGTTGGCACCAGGCCGCGCTCAAGGCCAATCGCCACAAGGCCTACGAGGACTTCGCCGCAGTCGGCCAGGACCTGATCGAGCGCAAGATCACCAGCACCCCGCACCTGGGCGTGCAGGGCGGCAGCAACGGCGGCCTGCTCACCGGCAACATGCTGACCCAGTACCCGGACCTGTTCGGCGCGATCGTGGTGCAGGTGCCGCTGCTCGACATGAAGCGCTACAGCCACCTGCTGGCCGGCGCATCGTGGATGGCCGAGTACGGCGATCCGGACACCGCCGACTGGTCGTTCATCCAGGGCTTCTCGCCGTACCACCTGTTCGACGCCAAGCGCGAATACCCGCCGGTGATCTTCATGACCTCGACCAAGGACGACCGCGTCCATCCGGGCCATGCGCGCAAGATGGCGGCGAAAATGCTCGATGCCGGCAAGAACGTGCGCTACTACGAGAACATCGAGGGCGGCCACGGCGGCGCGGCCAACAACGCCCAGCAGGCGCACATGAACGCGCTGGCCTTCACCTTCCTGTGGGAACAACTGGCCCAGTGACGGGCCGGCCGACGCGTGAACCGACGGGCGCCCAGGCGCCCGTCGTCGTCTGCGCCACGGCTCTGCCCGAATGGGCCGGCTGAATCTTCACGCCCCTGCGGTTGCGCATCCCGATATCGGACCCAATATGAAACCGACCCTACTCACGCTTGCGGCCACGCTCCTGATGACCACGACCCTTTCCGCCACCGCAGCCATCCTGCCCGCGCCGCCCGATGCGGCCAAGAAGCCGCACCAGGTCAAGGCCCCGCACGGCGCCGAGCGCGGCGACGAGTACTACTGGCTGCGCGACGACAAGCGCAAGAACCCCGAGATGCTGGCCTATCTCAAGGCCGAAAACGCCTACGTCGACGCGGCCATGGCGCCGCTCAAGCCGCTCGAGGACACCCTGTACAACGAGATCGTCGGCCGCATCAAACAGGACGACAGCTCGGTGCCGTACCGCGAACGCGGCTACTGGTACTACACCCGCTTCGAGACCGGCCAGGACTATCCGATCCAGGCCCGCCGCAAGGGCAGCATGGACGGCGCCGAGGAGATCCTGCTCGACGTCAACGCGATGGCCAAGGACCAGCAGTACTTCAACGTCGGCGACTACGAGGTCAGCCAGGACAACCGGATCCTGGCCTGGGCCGACGACGCCGTCGGCCGCCGCCAGTACAAGATCCGCTTCAAGAACCTGGCCACCGGCGAGGTCTATCCCGACGTCATCGACGACGTGTCGCCGAACCTGGTCTGGGCCGACGACAACAAGACCCTGTTCTACGTCGAGAACGATCCCGAGACCCTGCTGACGGTGCGGGTCAAGAAGCACGTGCTGGGCACGCCGGCCTCGGCCGACGTCCTGGTGTACGAAGAAAAGGACGATAGCTTCTACATGGGCATCGGCCGCAGCCGCGACGACGCCTACATCTGCATCAGTCTGCACAGCACCGTGTCGAGCGAAGCGCGCTGCGCGCCGGCCGCCGACCCGAAGGAATTCGTGGTGCTGGCACCGCGCGAGCGCGACGTCGAGTACGACGCCGACCATCTCGACGGCCGTTGGGTGATCCGCACCAACGCGCCCGGCGCCGACGGCAAGCCAGCGCCGAACTTCCGTCTGGTGACCGCCGCCGACGGGGCCCGTTCGCGCAAGCAATGGAAGGATTGGATCGCGCACCGCGACGACGTCTTCATCGAAGGCTTCGAGCTGTTCGACGGCTTCACCGCGGTCGCCGAGCGTTCCAACGCGCTCGAACGCCTGCGCCTGATCGGCAAGGACGGCAAGGAAGAATTCGTCAAGGCCGACGAGCCCGCGTTCTCGATGGGCCTGTCGACCAACTCCGAGCACGACACGCCGTGGCTGCGCTACACCTACACCTCGATGACCACGCCGGCGACGACCTACGAGCTCAACACCCGGACCGGCGAGCGCAAGCTGCTCAAGCAGCAGCCGGTGATCGGCTACGACTCCGAGAAGTACGTGACCGAGCGCTTCTGGGCGACCGCGCGCGACGGCGTCAAGGTGCCGGTGTCGCTGGTCTACAAGAAGGGCTTCGAGAAGAACGGCAAGGCGGCGATGCTGCAGTACGCCTACGGCAGCTACGGCTCTTCGACCGACCCGGGCTTCAACAGCACCGTGGTGAGCCTGCTCGACCGCGGCATGGTCTATGCGATCGCCCACATCCGCGGCGGCCAGGAACTCGGCCGCAAGTGGTACGACGACGGCAAGCTGTTCAACAAGAAGAACACCTTCACCGACTTCATCGACGTCAGCGCCGAGTTGGTCAAGGCCGGTTATGCCGCGCCCGACCGCGTCGCGGCCTACGGCGGCAGCGCCGGCGGCCTGTTGATGGGCGCGATCGCCAACATGGCGCCGCAGCAGTACCGGGTGATCCTGTCGCAGGTGCCGTTCGTCGACGTGGTCACCACCATGCTCGATCCGAGCATCCCGCTGACCACCAACGAGTACGACGAGTGGGGTAATCCGGAGAAGAAGGATTACTACGACTACATGCTCAGCTATTCGCCCTACGACAACCTCAAGGCCCAGGCCTATCCGGCGATGTTCGTCGGCACCGGCCTGTGGGATTCGCAGGTGCAGTACTGGGAGCCGGCCAAGTACGTCGCCCGTCTGCGCGAGATCCAGTCGTCCGACAAGAGCGGCGACAAGCAGCCGCTGCTGTTCCGCACCAACATGGAGGCCGGCCACGGCGGCAAGTCGGGCCGTTTCCGCCGCTTCCGCGAGCAGTCGGAGATGTACGCGTTCATGCTCGACCAACTTCAGGTCGGCAGCGCGCCCTCGCTGAAGTAAGCGTCCGCGCTCCGCGTTCGACGGCACCGGCGGCAACCGCCCCGGTGCCGTCGTCGTTTGCGCCGCCGGCGCGGATTGAAAGCCGCGGCCGCACCCACCATGTCCACCACAAACGCTTCACGACCGCCGCATACTTCCGCCATGCCGTTTCCGCCACCGCCTGTCGACCCCGAGCCGCCGACCGCGCCCGCCGCGGACGTGGGTGAGGGCCGGCCCGCATCGTCGAAGGGCCGCACGGTGCGGTTCCGCTGGGCCTGGAAGCTGCTGGCCTATGCCAGCCTGGCCCTGGGCGTGATCGGCATCGTCGTGCCGGGCCTGCCGACCGTACCTTTCGTGCTGCTGTCGGCCTTCGCCGCCGGGCGGGGCTCCGAGCGCCTGCATGCCTGGTTGCTCGGCCACCGCCAGTTCGGGCCGATCATCCGCGACTGGGAAAAGCACGGTGCGGTCAGCCGGCGCTCCAAATGGCTGGCGGTGTCGATGATGTCGGTCTGCGCCGTCATCATGTTCCTGACCTCGCCGAAGCTGTGGATGGCGATGACCGGCACCGCAATCATGACCGTCGTCGCGGTCTGGTTGTGGAGGCGGCCCGAACCGCCGCGGACCTGAGCGCGACGGTCGCGGGCCCCGGTCCCGCCTGAACCCGCGCCGGTTGCCGTGGCCCCGGGCGGGTTCGTTTCGACGCCGGCTGCGGGCTACACTTCGCCCATGAATGCACGCATCGCAACGCCTCTCGTTTTGACCGCGCTGACCCTCGCCCTGACCGCTTGCGGCAACAAGGGCCCGCTGGTCCTGCCGACCGAGCCCGCGCCGCAGGAAGCGCCCGTGGCCAAGCCGGGCGAAGTGCCGGTGACCATTTCCACCGCCAACAATCCGCCGGTCGCCACCGATCCGGCCGCCAAGACCTCGCTGCCGACCCTGCCGCCGATGGATACCGTGCAGCCGGCCGCCGAAGGCGCGAAGGATGCGCAGGACAAGGACGGCGACGGCAAGCCCGACCCCAAGCCCGCCGAGCCGGTGCCGCAGGGCGATGGCTGAGCCCGCGACCGCCGTGACCGGGCCGCTGCGCTTCAGCAAGATGCACGGCGCCGGCAACGATTTCGTCGTGCTCGATCTGCGCGGCGGCGCGCCCCAGCCGGGCGCCGAATTGTGCCGTGCCCTGGCCGACCGCCACTTCGGCGTCGGCTGCGACCAGATCCTGACCGTCGAAGACCCGCTCAGCGAGGGTTCGGTCGCGTCCTATCGGATCTGGAACGCCGACGGTTCGGGCTCGCAACAATGCGGCAACGGCGCGCGTTGCATCGCCGCCTGGCTGGTCCGCGACGGTGCAACAGCCAGCGCCAGCGCCAGCGCCGGCGACGGCAGTTTCGCCGTCGACAGCCCGGCCGGCCGCCATGCGGTGTGGCCGCTCGGCGACGGCCGTTACCGCATCGACATGGGCCGGCCCGATTTCGAGCCGGCCCGCATCCCGATGCGCGGCTACACCGCCTACCAGGACCAATACGTGGTCGACATCCACGACACCGTGATCGGTTTCGGTGCGGTGTCGATGGGCAATCCGCACGCGGTGATCGAAGTCGACGACGTCGAGGCGGCACCGCTCGACAGCATTGCCCCGCTGTTGCAGTCGAGCAATGCGTTTCCGGAGTCGGCCAACGTCGGCTTCGCCCAGGTGATCGCCCGCGATCGCATCCGTCTGCGCGTGTACGAGCGCGGCGTCGGCGAGACCCTGGCCTGCGGCAGCGGTGCCTGCGCCGCGGTGGCGGTGCTGATCCGACGCGGCCTGATCGACCGCGACGTGGCCGTGCAATTGCCCGGCGGCGAGTTGCGTATCGCCTGGCCCGACGACGCGGCGACGCTGTCGATGGCGGGCCCGGCGGCTTTCGTGTTCGAAGGAGAGTGGAACCGATGACCGACAAGTACAGCGAGCAAGCGAGCGACAAGTACAGCGCCCACGAAGTCGCCAACTGGCTGCGTCGTCATCCGCGTTTCCTGCAGCAGTTTCCCGATCTGTCGATGAGCCTGGTGGTGCCGCGCGAGGAAGGCTCGGCGGCGTCGCTGGCGAGCTACCAGTTGGAAGTCTTGCGCGACAAGAACCGCGAACTGTCGCGGCGCCTGCAGGAACTGTTCGGCAATGCCCAGGAGAACGAGCGCCTGGCGGTGCGCACCCATCAACTGACCCTGGCGCTGCTGCGCCAGGTCAGCGCGGCCGACACCTTGCGTGCGATGGCCGCGAGCCTGGCCGAGGGTTTCAACGGCGACCTGGTGCGCCTGGTCGTGTTCACGCCGATCGACGGCCTGGGCGACAGCGACTGGCTGCAGATCGTCGCCGAGGGCGATGCGCGCCTGCAGCCGTTCCGCGACGCCTTGAGCGACGGCGAACCGCTGTGCGGCCGCCTGCAGCCGGAAAAGCACATCGTGCTGTACGGCGAGCGCGCGGAAGAAGTGCAATCCAGCGCGTTGCTGCCGCTGCCCGGCACCGGCCTGATCGCGGTCGGCAGCCGCGACGCCAACCGCTTCTTCCCCGGCATGGGCACCTTGTTCCTGCGCATGATGGGCGAATCGCTGGCGGTCGCGCTCAGGCGCTTCGACTGAGGCGAGCGCGCGGGCGCGATCCGCGCCGACACGCCGCCGTTTCGCCATGAGCACCCCCCACGCCTTTCTCGATCATCTGCGCGTCGAGCGCCGCATGTCGGCGCATACCCTGGATGCCTATCGGCGCGATCTGGATGCCCTGGCGCAATGGTGCGAGCACAGCGGTCGCGGCGAGCCGTTGCGGTTGAACGCGGAAGATCTGCGCGCCTTCATCGCCGCCGAGCATCGGCGCGGCCTTACGCCCAAGAGCCTGCAGCGCCGTTTATCGGCGTGCCGTAGTTTCTACGCTTGGCAGGTCAAGCAGGGCGTGCTGGCCGCGAGTCCGGCGGCGGCGATCCGCGCACCGAAGGCGCCGCGAAAATTGCCGCAAGTGCTCGATCCCGACGAGGCCAAGGCCTTGGTCGAAGTGCCGACCGACGTGCCGCTGGGTTTGCGCGACCGCGCGCTGCTCGAACTGTTCTATTCCTCCGGCCTGCGCTTGAGCGAGCTGTGCGCCTTGCGTTGGCGCGACCTCGATCTCGACGACGGCCTGGTCACTGTGCTCGGCAAGGGCAGCAAGCAACGCAGCGTGCCGCTGGGCTCGCACGCGCGCGCGGCCTTGCGGGAGTGGCGAGCATCGACCGGCGCGGCCAACGAAGCGCAGGTGTTTCCGGGACGCGGCGGCGGGCCGATCACGCCGCGCGCGGTGCAGTTGCGCATCCGCCAACTCGCCCAGCGCCAGGGTTTGTTCAAGCGCGTGCATCCGCATTTGCTGCGGCATTCCTTTGCCAGCCACATCCTCGAATCCTCGGGCGACCTGCGCGGCGTGCAGGAACTGCTCGGCCATGCCGACATCGCCACCACCCAGATCTACACCCACCTGGATTTCCAGCACCTGGCCAAGGTCTACGACGCCGCGCATCCGCGGGCCAAACGCAAGCCTGGCGGCGAGAAGTGAATGGAGAGGAGTGAGGAGTGAGCGAATGACGCTGTCGCTGCTTCGGGATACCCGCAACTCGCCCGCGTTTCTCACCAAGAGCACGAGCCAGAATTCGTAGTGAGCCTTCCCGAAGAGTTCCCTCCTTTGGAAAAGGGGGGCAGGGGGGATTTGCTCTTGGCTTTGCCCCGGCCGAGCCCCGCGCCACCCCTCGCAGCATCTGTACAAGCGTGACCGATTCGCCATTGCGCTGTGCGGGAACGCGCGTGCCGTCGGACTAACATCTCGCTCCTCTTACAACCAAGGAACGGTAATGCAGTCAGTACTGACGATTCTGCTGGCGGTGGGCGCAGCGGCGAGTACCCCGGTGGCGAAGCAGGCGCCCGCGCGCGAAAGTTACGGCTTGGCCGGCGGCCGCGAAAATGTCGGTTGCGTCATGACCCATCGCAAGATCGCCCGCTTTCCGGTCCCGGTGACCATCGTCAGGCCGGGTCCGGTCTATGAGGAATCGACGCGATTGCGCGGGCAGTTGGTCTCGGCCCTGTCCAAACCCTGCGAGCGCCTTGAGAACGCTTCGGTCGGCCCTGACGAGCCGGCTGCGAAAGCCTACGCCGTGCGCCTGGACAAGGCATCGGAGGGCGTGTGGAGCGGCATGATCGCATTCGACGACGTGGCGCCCGGCTCCTTGCGCGCCTGCGGCAGCATGGAAGGCATTCACTTCACCGCCTGGAAGGGCAAACCGCTGCGCAGCGCGCGTCTGTGGCAGAGCTATTTCTGGTTGGAATACGGACTCGAACCCGGTGGCCCATCGGAGTGTCGGGAACAGGACTACGCTGAGTGAACGCAACCGGGAGCGGCGCCGCCGCTCCCGGCCTGGGGCTTGAACCGGCCGGCGATAGCCCCACTTCGTCAGGGTTACCTCGGAGCCCCACATGGATCCCAGTCAAAACCCCACTGTTTTTCACGCCACCACCGTCGTTTCGGTCCGCCGCGACGGTCGCGTCGCCGTCGCCGGTGACGGCCAGGTGACGCTCGGTCACACCGTCATGAAATCCAACGCGCGCAAGGTGCGCCGCCTCGGCCGCGATGGCCAGGTATTGGCCGGCTTCGCCGGTGCGGCGGCCGACGCGTTCACCTTGTTCGAACTGTTCGAAGCCAAGCTCGAGAAGCATGGCCAACTGACCCGCGCCGCAGTCGAACTGGCCAAGGATTGGCGCACCGAGCGCCGCCTCGGCAAGCTCGAAGCGTTGCTCGCCGTCGCCGACAAGGAAACCTCGCTGATCATCAGCGGCACCGGCGACGTCATCGAGCCCGAAGACGGCATCATCGCCATCGGTTCCGGCGGCATGTACGCCCTGTCGGCCGCGCGCGCATTGATCGCGCACACCCAGCTCGACGCCCGCACCATCGCCACCGAGGCGATCAACATCGCCGGCGACGTCTGCATTTATACGAATCGCAATGTGGTGGTCGAGGAACTGTAGCAACCAGTAGCAACGAGTGGAGAGAAGTGAGGAGTGAGTAGAACCGTTCCTCTTCGTCTCTTTCGTTCGTAGCGCATCCGCTCACTCCTCACTCCTCTCAACTCACTTCTTACCTCTATGAAACCCGACAACAGTCACGCCACCATGACGCCGCGCGAAATCGTGCAGGAGCTCGACCGTCACATCATCGGCCAGCACGCGGCCAAGCGCGCGGTCGCGATCGCGTTGCGCAACCGTTGGCGCCGCATGCAGCTCGACGGCGACCTGCGCAACGAGGTCATGCCCAAGAACATCCTGATGATCGGCCCGACCGGCGTCGGCAAGACCGAGATCGCGCGTCGCCTGGCGACGCTCGCCAACGCGCCGTTCGTCAAGGTCGAGGCCACCCGCTTCACCGAAGTCGGCTATGTCGGCAAGGACGTCGAGCAGATCGTCCGCGATCTCGCCGACACTGCGGTCAAGTTGTACCGCGAACAGGCCAAGGTGCGCGTGCGCACCCAGGCCGAGGACCGCGCCGAAGACCGCATCCTCGATGCGCTGCTGCCCAAGCGCGTGCCGGGCGGTTTCGGCTTCGGTTCCGAGACCCCGGCGCAGGACACCAGCTCGCCCGACAGCGACACCCGCGCCAAACTGCGTAAGCAGTTGCGCGCCGGCGAACTCGACGAGCGCGAGATCGAGATCGAAACCGCGGTCAACGTCGGCGTCGACATCATGGCGCCGCCCGGCATGGAAGAAATGGGCCAGCAGCTGCGGCAGATGTTCTCGCAGGTGTCCGGCGGCAAGACCCACAAGAAGCACCTGCCGATCAAGGCCGCGCGTCCGCAGCTGATCGAAGAGGAAGCGGCCAAGCTGGTCAACGAAGACGACGTGCGCGCCGCGGCGATCGAGGCCTGCGAACAGCACGGCATCGTTTTCATCGACGAGATCGACAAGGTCGCCAAGCGCAGCGAAGCCGGCATGAGCGGCGGCGACGTCAGCCGCGAAGGCGTGCAGCGCGACCTGCTGCCGCTGGTCGAAGGATCGACGGTCAGCACCAAGTACGGCTCGGTCAAGACCGACCACATCCTGTTCATCGCCTCGGGCGCGTTCCATCTGGCCAAGCCGAGCGACCTGATCCCCGAACTGCAGGGACGTTTCCCGATCCGGGTCGAACTCGGCGCGCTGAGCAAGGACGATTTCGTCCGCATCCTCACCGAGCCCAAGGCCTCGCTGACGACCCAGTACATCGAGTTGCTCAAGACCGAGGGCGTGGACCTGCAGTTCACCGCCGATGCGGTGGATCGCCTGGCCGAGATCGCCGCGCAGGTCAACGAACGCCAGGAGAACATCGGCGCGCGTCGTCTGCACACCGTGCTCGAACGCCTGCTCGATACCTTGAGCTATGAAGCGCCGGACCGCGGCGGCCAGGCGGTGAGCATCGACCGCGCCTATGTCGACGAACACCTGGGCGAGTTGGTGCAGGACCCGGATTTGAGCCGTTACATTCTCTGAAGCCGAGCCCCTCTCCCGTTGACGGGAGAGGGATTGAGGTCGAGGGCTTCGGACACGTCGCGATCTGGTATCGCGCACGCTCTGCTAACGTGTCGCCCCATGGACGACACCGCACCCGCATCAGGGACCGAAGCATCGCGCGCCATGAGCCCAGGCACCGCCCTGGTGCTCGGCGCCAACGGGTTTCTCGCCGGTTACATCATCGCCTCGCTGCGTGAGCGCGGCTGGCGGGTGTTGCGCGGGGTGCGTGCGAGCGGCCGCGCCCTGCGCGCCGACGAGCGCGAAGCCGACCTGACCCGGATGACCACGCCCGAGGCCTGGCGCGACACCCTGCGCGGGGTCGATGCGGTGGTCAATGTCGCCGGCATCCTGCGCGAGACCGGCAGCGAGACCTTCCAGGCCATCCACATCGACGGGCCGCTGGCGCTCGCCCAAGCCTGCGTCGCCGCCGACGGTCTGCGTTTCGTGCAGATCTCCGCGCTCGGCGAGCCCGAGGACGGTGCCTTCATCGCTTCCAAGCACCGTTTCGATGAGGCCTTGCTGGCCCTGCCGTTGAACGCGGTGGTGCTGCGGCCGTCGATCGTCTATGCCGTGTCGGGTTCCTACGGCGGCACTTCGTTGCTGCGCGCGCTGGCGGCGTTTCCGGGTTGGCATCTGCTGCCCGGCGACGGGCGTTGGGCGATCCAGCCGGTGTCGGCCGAGGACCTCGGCACGCTCGCCGCGCTCGCCGTCGAAGGCGAGCGGCGCGGCATCTTCGACGTCGGCGCGCCGCAGCCGATGACGCTGCGCGAGTACCAGGCGACCTGGCGGCGCTGGCTGCGTATCGATGGCGAGGCCGCGATCGCGGTGCCGGAAGCGTTGGTGTCGCTGCAGGTCGGCATCGGCGAGCGGCTCGGCCGCGGCCCGGTCGGCGAGACCATGTGGCGCATGCTCCGGCGCGGCAACGTCACCGCCGCCGATGCGCCCGAGCGCCTGCAGGCCGAGTTCGGCCACATGCCGCGCGATCTCGAAACCGCGCTCGCGGCGACGCCGAGCCAGGTCCAGGACCGTTGGCAGGCGCAGCTGTATTTCCTCGCGCCGACCCTGCGCATCGCCATCGTCGCGCTGTGGCTGATCTCGGCCGTGGCCGGATGGCTGACCCCGGCGGCGACGATCGAAGCGCTGGCCGCGGGTTCGCCGATGCAGCATTGGCAGCCGGTGCTGTTGGCGCGCGCGACCGCCTCGCTCGACGCGCTGCTCGCCTTGGCCTTGCTGATCGGTTGGCGTCCGCGTCCGGTGCTCGGCCTGATGGGGCTCAGCGTGCTCGCCTACACGCTCGCTTTCGGCCTGTTGCTGCCGGCGCAATGGCTGGACCCGCTCGGCGGGCTGGCGAAGAATCTGCTCGTGCTGCCGGCGCTCGCGGTGGCCTGGGTGCTCGCGGACCGGAGATGAGCATGGACTACCTGTGGGTGAAGTGGATCCATATCCTGTCGTCGACCCTGCTGTTCGGCACCGGCCTGGGCATCGCATTCTTCTTCTGGATCGCGCATCGGCGCGGCGATCCCAAGGTCATCGCCGAGACCGCGCGCACGGTGGTGATCGCCGACGCCTGCTTCACCGCGCCGGCGGTGATCGTGCAGTTCGTCAGCGGCATGTGGCTGACTTGGCGGCTCGGCATTCCGTTCTCGGTGTTCTGGCTGAAGACCGCGCTGCTGCTGTTCTTCGTGGTCGGCGCCTGCTGGTTGCCGGTGCTGTGGCTGCAAGCGCGGGCGCGGCGCCTGGCGGTCGAGGCCGCGGCGCTGGGCGCGCCCTTGTCGGAAGCCTACCGGCGCACCATGCGCTGGTGGTTCTGGCTCGGTTGGCCGGCTTTTCTCAGCGTGATGACGATCTTCTGGCTGATGGTGATCAAGCCGGTCTGATCAGCGGCGCAGTTCGAGCAACACGCCGACGCTCGGGAATTGTTCGCTGCCGGCGAGCCAGCCGGGGCGGCGTTCGATCTCGACGAAACCTTCCGAGCGATACAGGCGCAGGGCCGGTTCGTTGCCGGCCAGCGCCAATGTCGTCACCACCGGACCGGCCTCGGCGAGTGCGTGCCGCAGCAGGCGGCGGCCGACGCCGCGGCCGTAGCAGTCCGGGTGCACGTACAGCCAGTTCAAGGAATTGCGTTTGAAGGCGACGAAGCCTTGCACGAGGGTGTCGATCGAGGCCACGTCGAGGCGGCCGTCGAATAAACCCTCGCTGTGCGCGGTGCGCGCCAGGCTGCGGAAGGCGGCGACGTCGGCGCTGAGCCGCAGTTCGTCCAGGCGCGCGCGATCGTGGATTTCGCACAGACGCGGCCAGTCGCTCAACAGGTAGGGGCGGATGCTGGCGTCGGTCGGCGGTAGGCGCATTGCGAAGGATTCTGCACCCGCCGCCGTGGGCTTGCACGAGTGCGTGTGCGGCAACGCGAGCGGCCGCACACGTTGCGCGCGACTCAGTCCTCGCCGATGTCTTCGTTCCATGCGTCCGGATGCGCGGCGATGTAGCCGCCGAGCATCTCGATGCATTCCGGGTCGGCCAGGTCGATCACGTTGACGCCGTTCTCGCGCAGCCAGTCGACGCCGCCGCTGAAGTTGACCGACTCGCCGACCACGACGGTGCCGATATTGAATTGGCGCACCAGGCCGCTGCAGTACCAGCACGGCGCCAGGGTGGTGACCATGATGGTGTCGCGGTAACGGCGTTGGCGGCCGGCCTTGCGGAAGGCGTCGGTTTCGCCGTGCACCGAGGGGTCGTTCTCCTGGATGCGGCGGTTGTGGCCGCAGCCGAGCAGGCGGCCGTCGTTGTGATACAGCGCGGCGCCGATCGGGATGCCGCCCTCGGCGAGGCCCTGGCGGGCTTCGGCGACGGCGGTCTTGAGCAGGGCGCGGTAGTCGGGCGTGGCGATCATGGAAGGCTCCGGTTCGATGGCGTCCAGTCTGGCGCGGCGGCGCGGCCCGGTCGAGTCGCAGCCTGCGATTCGTCCCGCGTTGCAGGGTCTTAACGGTGCCCGCGCCGCAGCAGGTCGATGTGCGGGATGCCGTCTTCGACGTAGGGCTCGGACGAGGGCTCGAAGCCGTAGCGGCCGTAATAGCCCTGCAGATGCGCCTGCGCGCCGATCTGCACGTCGGCGCCGGGCCAGCGCCGTTCGATCTCGATCAGCGCGGCCTCGATCATCGGCCCGCCATGGCCCTGGCCGCGGTGCGCCGGAGCGGTGAGGACGCGGCCGAAGCTGACCTGCGGATAGCTCAGCCCGGCCGGCAGGATGCGCAGATAAGCCGCCAGCGCGCCATCGGGCGCGCGGCCGAGCAGGTGGATCGCATCGGGGTCGCGGTCCTTGCCGTCGGGATCGAGGTAGACGCAATTCTGTTCGATCACGAACACCTCCGAACGCAGGCGCAGCAGCTCGTAGAGCTCGTCGGCGCTCAGTTCGCGGAAGGGTTTGGCGTGCCAGCTCAACAGGGGGCTCATGGCCGGATTCTGGCAGAGCCCGACGGCGCTTGGCACGGCGCGGGCGAGGCTGGCCCGAGTTGGCCGATAGCGGGGCTGGGTGGGCCTTGGCGGCCCGGCCGACGTCACCGCGCAGCCCGGTTGCGCAACCAAGCCCGGCCGGCGGGCATGCGATAATCCCGGCATGAGCGAACAGACCCCCAAGCCCGACACCACCCACTTCGGTTTCCGCGACGTCCCCAAGGGCGAGAAGCGCAAGCTGGTCGGCGAAGTGTTTTCCTCGGTCGCCGGCAGCTACGACCTGATGAACGACCTGATGAGCCTGGGCATCCACCGGGTCTGGAAGCGCTATTTCACCGCGACCGCGCAGGTCCGCCGCGGCGACCGCGTGCTCGACCTGGCCGGCGGCACCGGCGATATCGCCGCGTTGCTGCGCGACCGCGTCGGCGACAGCGGCACCATCGTGCTGGGCGACATCAATCGCGAGATGCTGCGGGTCGGCCGCGACCGCATGACCGACCAGGGCCGTATCTCCGGTTTCGAGTACGTGCAGTGCAACGCCGAGTCGCTGCCGTTCCCGGACGCGAGCTTCGACCTGGTCACCATCGCCTTCGGCCTGCGCAACGTCACCGACAAGGACGCCGCGCTGCGCGAGATGCTGCGCGTGCTCAAGGTCGGCGGCCAGGCGCGCGTGCTCGAGTTCTCGGAAGTGAAGGCCGACTGGTTCAAGCCGATCTACGACTTCCACTCGTTCAACGTGCTGCCGAAGCTCGGCAAGCTGTTCGCCAACGACAGCGAGAGCTATCGCTATCTGGCCGAGAGCATCCGCAAGCACCCGCCGCAGGACGAGCTCAAACAGATGATGGTCGAAGCCGGCTTCGCCCGCGTCGACTACAAGAACCTCAGCGCCGGCATCTGCGCGATCCACACCGGCTACAAGGTCTGAGGCGAGGCGTTCGGCGCAGCGTGAATAACAAAAAACGCCGGGACGAAACTCCCGGCGTTTTCGTTGGCGCTTCGGCTACCGGGTTTTATGGATGCATGGCGCTGAAGTCTCTGCGGCCCGGCCAGGGCGCATGGCGCCCTGGCGTTCAGGGATGCGCGAGCCAGTGGCTCGCAAACGCATCCATTCACCCACCTTCGCGGAGATGACGGCTGAGCGTGTTCGCACTCAAGCCGAAAACCCGCCATCCACCGAAATCGCCGTGCCGGTGATGAAGTTGCCGCCGGGGCCGGCGAGGTGGGCGACGGTCGCGGCGACGTCCTCGGGACGGCCGTATTCGCCGAGCGGCAGGCCGGCGCGCTGCGCGTCGGCGCCTTCGCCGTCGGCCGGGTTCATGTCGGTATCGACCGGGCCCGGCTGGACCACGTTGACGGTGATGCCGCGTTTGCCGAGGTCCTGCGCCAGGCCCTTGCTCATGCCGATCACCGCGGCCTTGCTCATCGAGTACAGGGTCATGTTCGGCGCGCCGACTCGTTCGCCCAGGCAACTGCCGATGGTGATGATGCGGCCGCCGCGCGGCAGGTGCCTGGAGGCGGCCTGCGCGGCCACGAACGGCGCACGCACGTGGATCGCCATGACCCGCTCGTAGGACTCGGCGCTTTCGTCCTCGAACGGGCCGTAGGCGAACACGCCGGCGTTGTTGACGACGATGTCGAGACGGCCGAATTCGGCGACCGTGCGTTCGACTGCGGCGGTCACCGCCTGCGGGTCGGCGCTGTCGGCAGCGATGGCGAGGGCGCGGCGGCCACCGGCCTGGATGTCGGCGACGACCGCCTGGGCCTGTTCGGCCGCGCGTGCGTAAGTCAGCACGACGTCGGCGCCGTCGGCGGCCAGGCGGCGGGCGATCGCCGCGCCGATGCCGCGGCTGCCGCCGGTGACCAGGGCTATTTTGCCTGCGAGAAGCGTCATGTCGGTGTTCCTTGAAGAAGAGGAGGGTATGGCGTCGATCGTGGCAGGCGGCCCCGCGCGCGCCTACGGCCGCGGTGGGAAGCATCGTTGCGTGCGGCCGGTCGCGGAAAGCAGCGTTGCGCCGCTGCCACCGGCCGAGGCGCCGCCAACCGCCAAGGGCGGCGATGCGGTGCACCATGCCGGGCCGCGGGCGAGGCGCTAAACTCGGGCGCTCGACCCGTCGTCCGTGGACCTTTCATGCGTTCTTCGATCCTGACCGTTTGCCTTGTCGCGGCCCTGACCGCCGCCGCCGGCTGCTCGCGCGATGCCGCGACCCCCGCTGCCGACTCCACCCCGCCCGCGACGACGCCGGAGGCCAAAGTGAACGACACCGCTGCCGCGGCCGACCGCGACGAGCACTCCTACGCCCAGCCCGATCTGGTCCGCATCGACGATCTGGCCTTGCAGCTGGCGGTCGACTTCGCCAGCAAGACCCTGACCGGCAGCGCCACCTACACCCTCGACTGGACCGATCCCAAGGCCACCCAGTTGGTGCTCGACAGCCGCGAGCTGAAGATCGAAAAAGTCGTCGGCGAGCGCAGCGACGGCAAGTGGGTCGACCTCAAGTTCGCCCTGGCCGATGCCGACAAGACCCTCGGCAGCAAGCTCACCATCGAGGTGCCGGAACGCAGCAAGCGCGTGCGCGTCAGCTATGTCACCTCGCCGAACGCATCGGGCCTGCAGTGGCTCGAACCGTCGATGACCGAGGGCAAGAAGACGCCCTTCATGTTCAGCCAGTCGCAGCAAATCCACGCGCGTTCGTGGGTGCCGTTGCAGGACACGCCGAGCGTGCGCTTCACCTACACCGCCCACGTCACCGGGCCGAAGGACGCGATGGTGCTGATGAGCGCCGACAACGATCCCAAAGCCCCGCGCGACGGCGACTACAGCTTCAAGATGCCGCAGAAGATTCCGTCGTACCTGCTCGCGATCGCGGCCGGCGACCTGGTGTTCCAGCCGATCTCCAACCGCGCCGGCGTCTGGGCCGAGCCGGCGATGGTGAAGAAGGCGGCGACCGAGTTCGCCGACACCGAAAAGATGATGGAGACCACCGAGCAGTTGTACGGCCCCTACCGTTGGGAGCGCTACGACATCCTGGTGCTGCCGCCGTCGTTCCCGTACGGCGGCATGGAGAACCCGCGCCTGACCTTCGCCACCCCGACCGTGATCGTCGGCGACAAGTCGCTGGTGTCGCTGGTCGCGCATGAGCTCGCGCACAGCTGGTCGGGCAACCTGGTGACCTTCTCCAGCAGCAAGGACGGCTGGCTCAACGAAGGCTTCACCAGCTACGTCGAGAACCGCATCGTCGAGGCGCTGTACGGCAAAGAGCGTTCCGACATGGAGAACGTGATCGGCCGCAACGAGCTCGCCGCCGAGTTCAAGACCATCGATCCCAAGCTGCAGGCGTTGGCGCTGAAGCCGGGCACGCTGAAGGACCCGGACGAGGCCAGCAGCGCCACCGTCTACACCAAGGGCGCCTGGTTCCTGCAGTTCCTCGAACAGCGCTACGGCCGCGAAGCGTTCGATCCCTTCCTGCGCGGTTACTTCGACCATTTCGCGTTCCAGAGCATTCCGACCAGCAAGTTCGTCGAATACGCCAAGGCCAACCTGCTCGCCAAGCATCCGGGCAAGGTCAGCGAAGCCGAGCTGGAGGAATGGATCTACGGCCCGGGCATCCCGAAGTCGGCGCCGGCCACGCAGTCGCCGCGCTTCGACGCGGTCGACGCCGCGCGCAAGGCCTGGACCGAGGCCGGCACCTTGCCGGACAAGGCGCTGACCGCGAAGTGGAGCACGCAGGAATGGGTGCACTTCATCGAGGGCATGCCGGAAACGCTCAAGGTCGAACAGCTCAGCGCGCTCGATGCCGCCTACCACTTCACCGGCACCCCGAACGGCGAGATCGCCCAGCGCTGGTATCCGCTCGCGGTGCGCAGCGGCTATCGCCAGGCCGATGCGGCGATCGCCGCGTTCCTGCAGAAGATCGGCCGTCGCAAGCTGATCATGCCGACCTACGGCGAGCTGGTGAAAACGCCCGGAGGCCTGAAACTGGCCGAGGACACCTTCGCCAAGGCCAAGCCCGGTTATCACCCGATCACGACCGCTTCGGTCGACGCGGTGATCGCCAAGGCCAAGTCCGCGCCGCAGGCCGCGGCGAAGTAAGCGCGAGCGCATGATCCTGCGTCGCATGCTCAAGACGGTCGCCCTGGTGGCGGCCGTCTTGCTGTGCGCGCTGTTGTTCTGGCTGTGGCGCGACCCCTATCGCGTAGTGCTCGGCGATTACGCGCGCCAGCGCATCGTCGCCGGGCTGGGTCGCAACGCCGCGCAGATCGACGATCACCGCTGGGTCTACGCCTATAACGACGAAGCGCCGGCGGACGCGCCGACCGTGGTGATGGTGCACGGCTTCACCGGCAGCAAGGAAAACTGGTATCCGCTCGCGCAGCGCCTGCGTGGCCGTTATCGCCTATTCGTTCCGGACCTGCCGGGGTGGGGCGAAAGCGAACGCAAGCGCGGCGCCGACTATGGCTTCGTCGCTCAGAACGAGCGCGTCGCCCGTTTCATCGAGCAGGTCGCGCGCAAACCGGGCAGCCCGGTGGTGTTGCTCGGTCATTCGATGGGCGGCGCTATCGTTGCGCTGACCGCCGCGCGCCACCCCGCGGACGTCGATCGCGTGGCCCTGTTCAATTCGGCCGGCGTGCGCTTCAAGGACAACGTCTTCGGCCGCGAAGTGCTCGAAGGCAAGAACCCGTTCGCGGTCAGCGATGCCGCCAGCCTCAAGCATTACCTCGGCATCCTGTTCTACGACGAACGGGCCAAGCCGATCATTCCGTGGCCGGCCGACGGCATCTACATCGAGCGGCGCAAACGCGACGCGGCGTTCGAGCAATCCGTGCTCGACAAGATCGGCCGCGGCGACGAACGCTTCCTGCCCGGCGACGAAGCCACCGGCATTCGCCAGCCCGCGCTGCTGCTATGGTGCCGGCAGGACGCGGTCATCGATGCCAGCGCCCTGGAGCTGTTCGCGGCGAAGTTGCCGCAGGGGCAGCGGGTATTGCTGGACGGTTGCGGCCACATGTCGGTGATGGAACAGCCCGACGCCGTCGCCGAGGCCGTGGATCAACTGATAGCCAAGGGAACGCCGCGATGACGCTTCGCAACGCCACCATTCTCCTCGCCGCCGCGATCGCGCTGGCCGCCTGCAAACAGCCCGATCCGAAGATCGCCGAAGCGGCCAAGGCCGCGCAGCAGGAACAGGCCGCCGCCACCGCCGCGAAGGAATTCGATACCGCCTACGGGCAGAAGAACTGGGAAATGGCCGCGGCCCACGGCGAGATCGTGACCTCGAAATACCCGGGCACGCCGACCGCCGACCGCGTACGACCGTTGTACGAAGAGGCGCAAGCCAAGGCCAAGGAAGTGCGCGAGCAGCGCCGCGTCGAATCGCTGTGGTCGTACATGAGCACGCCGGTCAAGACCGCGAAGGGCAAGGCCGGCACGCAGTTGTCGGCCTCGATCTACGCCCGCGCCAATGTCGAGACCGACGGCAAGACGCCGCGTCCGGTGCAACTGATTTTCCGCGACCACCCGGATTGGGGCCGCAGCAGTTACCTCGTGCTGCAGGTCGGCGACTTCAACTGCTACGGTGGCTGCAAGCTCAAGATCGGCTTCGACGGCAAGGTCAAGACCATGGCCGGCAGCCGGCCCAAGACTGACGAAGCCATCGCCATGTTCGTCGAAGACGAGCGCGCCCTGTGGCGCGGCGTCGGCCAGGCCAAGGAGCTGACCATCGAATTCCCGGTCAAGGCCGGCGGCACCCGCACGGCGAGCTTCGATGTGGGCGGATTGAAGCAGGACAAGTTGCCGGGCTGGAAGTAGTCAGTGGTCCGATCGCAAGCACCCGCATGAGGCGTCTCAAGAAACTGCTCGTCTGGTTGTGGGTTTTGGCATTGCTCGCCGCTGCCGTGATCGCACTGGCGTGGTGGGGCTTTCTGCATTGGCAGCCGGACCGCGGGCGTTATCCCTTGCGCGGCATCGACGTGTCGCATCATCAGGGCGCGATCGATTGGACGGCGATGGCGCGCGACGACGTCGCATTCGCCTACCTCAAAGCCAGCGAGGGCGGCGACCATCGCGACCGTTTGTTCGCGACGAACTGGCGCGCGGCGCGAGCGGCCGGGATCGCGACGGGTGCCTATCATTTCTTCACCTTCTGCCGCAGCGGCGCCGAGCAGGCGCGCAACTTCATCGCGGCCGTGCCGGTCGAGGCCGATGCCTTGCCGCCCGCGGTCGACCTGGAGTTCGGCGGCAACTGCGGCGCACGGCCCGATGGCGCGACGATGCGGGTCGAACTCGACGCCTTTCTCGCCGCGGTCGAAGGCGCCTATGCGAAGCCGGCGTTGTTGTACGTCACCCCGGAGTTCTTCGACGCTTATCGTGAGTCGCTGCCGCAACGTGCGTTGTGGCGTCGTTCGATCTTGCGCGCGCCCGACACGCGTGCGGCCTGGGCATTGTGGCAATACCACAACCGCGCCCGTGTCGAGGGTATCGTCGGGCCGGTGGATTTGAATGTGTACGCCGGCGACAAGATCGCGTTCGAGCGTTGGCGCAACCAACCCGCGCCGCCGCCCTGAGGGTAGGAGCGACGCAAGTCGCGACCGCGACATCGCAATGGCGTCGTTGCTGCGGCTACGTGTCGCGGCTTGCGCCGCTCCTACCCTGTGGGGTGTGCGGCGATCTTGGGTCGCGACTTACGTCGCTCCTGCACAAGCCGGGGAGGGGCATCGAACGAGATGCTTGAGCTTGCGCCGCTGCCCTTGCAGGAGCGAGGTGAGTCGCGACTGCGACATCGCATTGGCGTCGTTGCTGCGGCTGCGTGTCGCGGCTTGCGCCGCTCCTACCCTGTGGGGTGTGCGGCGATCTTGGGTCGCGACTTACATCGCTCCTGCACAAGCCGGGGAGGGGCATCGAACGAGATGCTTGAGCTTGCGCCGCTGCCCTTGCAGGAGCGAGGTGAGTCGCGATTGCGACATCGCATTGGCGTCGTTGCTGCGGCTGCGTGTCGCGGCTTGCGCCGCTCCTACCCTGTGGGGTGTGCGGCGATCTTGGGTCGCGACTTACGTCGCTCCTGCACAAGCGGGGATGCGTGCGGAGGGGATGGGCGCAGAAACGAAAAATCCCGGCCTGGGCCGGGATTTTTCGTGTCGAATGCAGCTAGGTTGGATCAGGTCGCGGCGAACCGCTCAACAATTCTTGAATCCCGAATCCCGAATCCCGAATCCCGAATCCCGAATCCCGAATCCCGAATCCCGAGTCCCGAGTCCCGAGTCCCGAGTCCCAGCCCTTAAAGCGCATACCCGAACTGCTGGCGGAACTGCTCGGCGAATTCGTCGTAGTCGAAGCGCTGGTTCTGGGTGCCGGGGTGTTCGACCTTCAGCGCGCCCATCAGGTTGCTCATGCGGCCGATGGTCAGCCAGTCGTAACCCTTCTCGATGCCGAAGATCAGGCCGGCGCGGAAGGCGTCGCCGCAGCCGGTCGGGTCGGTCACGCGGCGCTCGTGCGCCGGCGGAACGTCGTAGCTCTTTTCCGGCGTGTGGATCTGCGAGCCGTGCGGGCCGCGGGTGGTGATGTAGGCCTTGACCCGGGAAACGATGTCTTTCTCGCTCCAGCCGGTGCGTTCCTGCAGCAGGTTGGACTCGTAGTCGTTGACGGTGACGTAGTCGGCCTGCTCGATGAAATGACGCAGTTCTTCGCCGTTGAACAACGGCATCGCCTGGCCGGGATCGAAGATGAAGGGGATGTTGGCTTCGGCGAATTCGGTCGCGTTCTGCAACATGCCTTCGCGGCCGTCGGGGCTGACGATGCCGAAGCTCACGTCCTTCACGTCGCGCACGTGGTTCTCGTAGGAACGCATCATCGCGCCGGGGTGGAAGGCGGTGATCTGGTTGTTGTCGTGGTCGGTGGTGATGAACGCCTGCGGCGTGAACAACTCCGGGATTTCCTTGACGTGATCGAGGCGGATCTTCTGATCGACGAACCATTCGCGATACGGACCGAAGTCCTGGCCGACGGTCGCCATCGGGATCGGATCGCCGCCGAGCAGCTTGAGGTTGTAGGCGATGTTGCCCGCGCAACCGCCGAACTCGCGGCGCATGCGCGGCACCAGGAACGACACGTTCAAGATATGAACCTTGTCCGGCAGGATGTGGTTCTTGAACTGGTCCGGAAACACCATGATGGTGTCGTAAGCCAGTGAGCCGCAGATCAGCGCAGACATGTTCACCCCAATAAGAAATAGAAAAGCGCGGCGGTCCATCACCGGCCGGCGGCGTAGGGTAGCGGCTGAGGCTTCGCGCGGCCAGTTCCCAATGTGCTTTGCGGGGGCGTGCAGCCCACTCGATCGGTGACCGGGTCGAGGGTCGGACGGGGCCCGGGCGGGTCTCGACCGGGTCGGTCCGGGGTGGTCGGCAGGGTCCACCGGCACCCCGACCCAGGGTTATCCCCAGGGTATCCACCGCCGCTCCTGAACGGCCCAGTTCGCTCGAAACCGTTGATTTTCCTTGCTCGCAGGGGGGGCGGTTGCTAGGCTAATGCCCCCACTCCGCCCCTACTTTTGACGGCCCAATCCCCCGATGTTCAAGAAGTTTCGCGGCATGTTCTCCAATGACCTGTCCATCGACCTGGGCACGGCCAACACACTTATTTATGTGCGCGGGCAAGGGATTGTCCTGAACGAGCCGTCCGTGGTCGCAGTGCGCCAGGACCGGCTGATCGGCGGAAATCGGACGGTGGCGGCGGTCGGCGGCGAGGCCAAGCAGATGCTCGGCCGCACCCCGGGGCACATCACCACGATCCGGCCGATGAAGGACGGCGTCATCGCCGACTTCACCTACACCGAGGAAATGCTCAAGCATTTCATCCGCAAAGTGCACAAGTCGCGCTTCCTGCGCCCGAGCCCGCGCGTGCTGGTCTGCGTGCCCTGCGGCTCGACCCAGGTCGAGCGCCGCGCGATCAAGGAATCGGCCGAAGAGGCCGGCGCCCGCGAGGTTTACCTGATCGAGGAACCGATGGCTGCGGCGATCGGCGCCGGCATGCCGGTGACCGAGGCGCGCGGTTCGATGGTGGTCGACGTCGGCGGCGGCACCACCGAAGTGGCGGTGATCGCGCTCAACGGCATCGTCTACTCGGCGTCGGTCCGCATCGGCGGCGACCGCTTCGACGAGTCGATCATCAACTACGTGCGCCGCACCTACGGCACCCTGATCGGCGAAGCCACCGCCGAGCGCATCAAGCTCGAGATCGGCTGCGCCTACCCGCAGGAACGCGCCGCCACCATCGAGGTCTCCGGCCGCAACCTCGCCGAGGGCGTGCCGAAGATGATCAAGATCAACTCCAACGAAGTGCTGGAAGCGCTGCGCGAGCCGCTGGCCGGCATCGTCTCGGCGATCCGCCTGGCGCTGGAGCAGACCCCGCCGGAACTGTGCGCCGACGTCGCCGAGCGCGGCATCGTCCTGACCGGCGGCGGCGCCCTGCTGCGCGACCTGGACCGTCTGATCAGCGAGGAAACCGGCTTGCACGTGCAGGTTGCCGACGATCCGCTGACTTGCGTCGCCCGTGGTGGCGGCCGCGCCCTGGAGCTGGTCGACATGCACGGCAACGAGTTCTTCGCGCCCGAGTGAAGCCGGGACTTGGGGTTCGGGGCTCGGGATTCGCAAGGCCCGCTGACTCGTTGCCTCTCCCGTTGGTTGGTTTGTCTGCGATGGCTGCCATTGAACGCTCGGTATGCGTAGCGGCCGATCGCGGCAGCCGCACTTCCGAGTCCTGAGTCCCGAGCCCCGAGTCCCGGCCGCCAATGCCTCCATACGCCGGTCCACCCACCGTAGCCCGTAGCGGCGAAGTCGCCGACACGCTGCGCCTGCTGGCGTACCTGGCTCTGGCGCTGGTCCTGATCGTGCTCGATCACCGCGGCGGTTGGCTCAACCAGGCGCGCAAGCAGACCGCGCTGTTCGTCGCGCCGTTGTGGGCGGTCGCCGGATGGCCCGGGCGGCTGGTCGAGCGCGTCAGCGACGACGCCGGCACCATGAGCCAGCTCACCGACGAAAACCGGCGCCTGCGCAACGAAGCCCTGGTCAACCAGGCCCGGATGGCGCGGCTGCAGTCGGTCGCGGCCGACAACCAGCGCCTGCGCGGCCTGCTCGAAGCGGCCGAGCGCGGCAACCTGGATGTGGTACTAGCGCCGATCCTCGATATCGACCTCGACCCCACCCGGCAACGGCTGGTGCTCGACGCCGGCAGTCGCGAGCGGGTGCGGGTCGGCCAGAGCGTGATCGACGCCGGCGGCCTGCTGGGCCAGATCACCGGCATCACCCCGTTGCACGCCAGCGTGCTGCTGATCACCGACGCCTCGCATGCGGTGCCGGTGGCTGTGGCGCGCAACGGCGTGCGCCTGGTCGTCTACGGCGAAGGCCGCAGCGACAGCCTGACCCTGCGCAGCGTGCCGCTGTCGAGCGACGTCCGGGTCGGCGACGTACTGGTGACCTCGGGCCTGGGCGGGCGTTTCCCCTCGGGCTTCCCGGTCGGCACCATCACCGCGCTGCGCCCCGACGACAGCCGCGCCTTCCTGGTCGGCGAGGTGCGCCCGGCCGCGCAGCTCGACCGCGGCCGCGAAGTGCTGGTGCTGTTGTCGTTGCCGCCTCCGCCGGCCGACGCCAGCCAATTCGATACCCAGCCGGCGATGCCGGCGACCGGCACGGCATCCGCTACCGCCGCTGCCGCTGCCGCCTCCGCCGGCACGCCGCCGCCGAATGCCGGCAACGCTGCGAAAACTCCCGCCGGCAGCAATGGCGCGCCCCGTAACGCCAATACCCCGCCGGCGTCGGCGGCCCGCGCGCCCACGCAGAGGCCCGCCACGCGTGCCCCGGCCGCCGCCAGCGGCCGCGCGCCGCCGTCCAGCACCCCGTCCACGCCTGCCGCCGGAGACGATCGATGACCCGCGCCCGCCACCACTGGGTGCTGCCGGTCAGCCTGATCGCGGCGCTGGCGCTGAGCCTGCTGCCCTTGCCGCAACTGCTGCTGCCGCTGCGGCCGTACTGGCTCGGCCTGGTCCTGGCCTATTGGGTGATCGAAGACCCAGACCGGGTCGGCCTCGGCTTCGCCTTCCTGGTCGGTCTGGCCGGCGACCTGGTCTCGGACGGCCTGCTCGGCGAACAGGCCCTGCGCCTGGTGGTCATGGCCTTCATCCTGCAGCGCTTCCGCGCCCGGTTGCGGTTCTTCCCGCTGTCGCAGCAAGCGCTCGCGGTCGGCGGCCTGATGCTCAACGACCGCATCGTCACCTCGGCGATCCACGTGGTGCTGCGCGAGCCGGCGCTGCCGACGGCCTTCTGGCTGTCGCCGTTGACCGGCATGCTGCTGTGGCCGCTGATCTTCCTGCTGCTCGACGCCCTGCGCCTGGGCAGTTGGCGGAGACGTTGATGGGCCCGCGCCGCAGCCCGATCAAGAAACGCGTGCTCAAGAACGCCGCGGCCGAGGCGGACCAGTTCCGCGCCCGCGCCGCGATCGCCTTCGCCTTCGTCCTGCTCGGGGTGATCGGCCTGGGCTTCTGGTACTTCCGCCTGCAGGTCTGGCAGCACGACGACTACGCCATGCGCTCGGAGGCCAACCGGGTCAAGCTGCGCCCGGTGGTGCCGGGACGCGGGCTGATCTACGACCGCCAGGGCCGCATCCTCGCCGACAACGTGCCGGCGTTCCGCATCGAGGTCACCCCCAGCGAAGCCGGCGACAGCAAGGATTGGCTGCCGCAGCTGGCCCAGGTGGTGGCGCTGACGCCCGAGGAGATCGCCCGGTTCGAGAGCGAGCGCAAGGCCACCCGCGGCTTCAAGCCGATCGTGCTGAAGCTGCGGGTCAGCGACGAAGAGGTCGCCGCGTTCGCGGTCGATCGCTGGCGCTTCCCCGGCGTCGAGCTGGTGTCCTACCTCAACCGCCGCTATCCCTACGGCGCGCTGTTCGCGCACGTGATCGGTTACGTCGGGCGCATCGACACCAAGGACGAGGAGGCGATGGGCCAGAACGCCGGCGTGCTGACCCACACCGGCAAGACCGGCCTGGAGCGGTTCTACGACGAGCAATTGCGCGGCCAGATCGGCTACGAGCAGATCGAGACCAACGTCGACGGCCGACCGATCCGCCAGGTCGGTTATGTCCCGGCCAAGCCCGGCGCCGACCTGCGCCTGAGCATCGACATGGACCTGCAGCAGGCCATGATCACCGCGTTCGGCGACATGGACGGTTCGGCGGTCGCGGTCGACCCGCGCACCGGCGAAGTGCTGGCGATGGTCAGCCTGCCGAGCTACGACACCAATCTGTTCGTCAACGGCATTTCCACCGCCGATTACAAGGCGCTGTCGAGCAATCCGTCACGGCCGCAGTTCAACCGCAACGTGCTCGGCGGCGGCCCGCCGGGCTCGACCATGAAGCCCTTCGTCGCCTTGGCCGGCCTCGACAGCGGCCTGCGCCGCCCCGAAGACCGCACCTTGTCGACCGGCGAGTTCCACATCCCCGGGCAGAAGCGCGGCTACCGCGATTCGCACGGCGGCGGCCACGGTTGGGTCGACGTGCGCGAGTCGATCGCCCAGTCGGTCAACACCTACTACTACAAGCTCGCGCTGGAGATGGGCATCGCCCGTTTCGACCAGTACATGACGCGCTACGGCTTCGGTCAGAAGACCGGCATCGACCTGGCCGGCGAGAACATCGGCATCCTGCCGTCGCCGCAGTGGAAGGCCAAGCGCAGCAAGGAAGGCTGGTACCCGGGCGAGACCGTCATCGCCGGCATCGGCCAGGGCTATTGGGTGGTGACCGCGCTGCAGCTCGCGCGCGGCACCGCCGCGATCGCCAACGGCGGCCACCTGCAGCAACTGCACCTGGTGCGCGAAAGCCGCATCGGCTACGAAGCGCCGTGGTTGCCCAAGCAAGTCGCCGCGCCGACCCTGATCACCGACAACCCCGCGCACCTGCGTGCGGTGCAGGAAGGCATGATCTCGACCATCCACGGCTCGCGCGGCACCGCGCGGGTGATGGAGCGCGGCGCGCCGTACCGCATGGCCGGCAAGACCGGCACCGCGCAGAAGATCAGCCGCAAGGGCAACGTCAGCATGAACCCGCATTCGCTGCCGCTGCACCTGCGCCATCAGGCCTTGTTCGTCGGCTATGCGCCGGCCGAAAACCCGACCATCGCGGTGGCGGTGGTGGTCGAGCACGGCGGCTACGGCGGCAGCACCGCCGCGCCGATCGCGCGCAAGATCTTCGATGCCTGGCTGCTCGGCAAGATGCCCGAGCCCCTGCCGGGCAAGAACGACCCGCCGGCGGTGCCGAAGCTGGCCGCCGCCGACGCCAAGGCGCAGGCCGAGCAAGCCGCCGCGGCCGAAAGCGAGCCCAGGATCGTGCCGGTCGCGGTCAACGGCGCCTGGGCCGAAAGCGTGGCCGCGGCGAACGCCGTGGTCGCCGCACAACCGGGCCGCGCGCCGCAGGCGTTGGAACGCCGGCCGCTGCTGCGCCCGCATCTGCCGGACGCCGCTGCGCCGGCCGAGGCTGCGCCGGACGCGGCCGACGACGCCTCCGGCGAGCCCGAGGACGCGCCCATCGCACCCGAGCCGGCGCCGACGGTCGCGCCGGCGGCGGAGCCGCGGCGATGAGAGTGATCCTGCGTTACCTGTGGGACCTGCTGCAGCGCTTCACCCGCACGCTCGACCTGATGATGTTGGCCGCCTTGCTGGCGCTGATGGCGATCGGCCTGGCGGTGCTGTACAGCGCCGGCGAACACTCCATGCGCATGGTGATCGCGCAGGGTTCGCGCTTCGGCGTCGGCCTGCTGGCGATGTGGGGCCTGTCGCGCATGCCGCCGTCGCAACTGCGCAACTGGACGCCGTCGGTCTATGCGCTGTCGATGATTCCCCTGCTGCTGGTGTTGGTGGTCGGCACCGGCAAGCATGGCCGGCACTGGATCGACCTCAAGGTGTTCTATTTCCAGCCGGCCGAGTTGCTCAAGCTGAGCCTGCCGATGATGGTGGCGTGGTATCTCAACCGCGAAGCGCTGCCGCCGAAGCTCAAGACCGTGCTGGTCGCCGCGGTGTTGATCGGCGCGCCGACCGCGCTGATCCTGCTCCAGCCCGACTTCGGCACCGCGATGCTGGTCGGCATCAGCGGCGCCTTCGCCCTGTACCTGGCCGGCCTGCCGTGGTGGTGGTTCGGCGCCGCGTTCGGCGCCGTCGCGGCGACCGCGCCGGTGGCCTGGTTCTGGCTGCTGCGGCCGTACCAGAAAGACCGCATCCTGACCTTCCTCAACCCCGAAACCGACCCGCTCGGCACCGGCTGGAACATCATCCAGTCGAAGATCGCGATCGGCGCCGGCGGCATGACCGGCAAGGGCTGGCTGCAAGGTTCGCAGTCGCACCTCAACTACCTGCCCGAACACACCACCGACTTCATTTTCGCCGTGCTCAGCGAAGAGTTCGGCTGGGCCGGCGTGATCGTGGTGCTGGCCCTGTACCTGTTCGTGGTCGGCCGCTGCCTGTGGATCGCCGCCGACGCCCGCGACGGCTATTCGCGATTGATTGCAGGTGCCTTGGGTTTGGCCTTCTTCGTCTACGTCATCGTCAACGGCGGCATGATCTCCGGCCTGCTGCCGGTGGTCGGCGTGCCGATGCCGCTGCTGAGCTACGGCGGCACCTCGGCGGTCTCCCTGCTCGCCGGCCTCGGCGTGGTGATGGCGGTGCGCGCGCACCGGCCGGTGCATGGCGGGCGGTGAGTTCGACTAAGGATGGCCGGGGACGGTCGCGCGAATCGTGGTGTTCCGCTGCCGTACCACCGCCTTGGACGATTCCGAGGCGGCGTGTCGAGAAGGTGAGGCCTTCCCGAATCATCCTTGTACGGCGGTGATCACTCGCTGATCGCGACATCGCTGTTTTCGATGGTCTGGTTGATCTTTGCCGGTTTGGCGGGAGTTGCGCGGAGCGCTGTTTTCGCCGCTTTCGCTATCTTCTTCCGGGCTTCGTCGGCTTTCTCGCCTTCGAGGACCTCCCGCTTGATGACTTCGTTGACCAACACCGCCTTGATCTGTTCCGAGTCGATGCGCACGTCCGGCGACAGCCGGCGCAACTCGCGCCGTATCACGTCGAGAACGCTGTCGGCCTGGAGCATCGCACCCACGAAGAAACGGGACAGCGCTTGGCGCTGCGTGTGGTACTCGCCTAGCACCGAACGTTGCCAGCCCTCCTTGCACCAAAGATGCAGCAGTTCTATATCCCGCTCGGTCCGCGGATTCAGTGCGCAGAAGTCGATTTCCAGGACGAGCTCCTGATCGATCGGCTTGGAGAACGTAAGCCGGTAGACGCGCCAGGTAATGCCGTTGGTGAGCAACACCCAATCAACGCCCTGGTTCGCGGCGTAGTCGATGGCTTGTTTGACGTGTTGATCTTTCAAGTCGAGGCCGATGGCCTTGACCTCGATCAAGGTCTGAAGCTGATTGTCGATCTTGATCGCAAGGTCGCAGAACGTACCGCGGATCGAATGCTCCGACGTCACGTCCGAATATTTGTCGTATCCGAAAACGTCGGCCAGCATGTCCTTGATGATCGTTACCGTATCGGCCTCCCCGACATCGCGCGCCCGAGCGGCCGCCAATATCGGTTGATAACGCTTGAGTCCGGCGACGAGTCGTTCAGCGACTTTCTTCGGTACCGTTGCCATTCGAAGCTCCTGAGGCCGAGGGAGGGCCTAACAGGCGGAACGCGAGTTCATGGCAGGATCGGACACTGTTTTCTGAATTTTCCCGGGCGATTGCCAAAGCCTGGGATGCCTGGGCCATCAAACGTCGCCTCGTACCCTGTGGAATTTGTCGATCTTCTCGACCTTGAACCAGAGCGCCTCGCCGTGAGCGACGGCGGTTGAGGTGGTGACGACGATCTCGTTGTCGGCCCTGAAGGTGTTCATGACGTAGCCGTCGTCTTCTTCGTCGACGATCGGCGTGCCCAGGACGGAAACGGTCCGGGCCCGATTGAAGTCGAAGCTCAGTTCGTACGGCAATACCCCGGCGAACTTGTCGTTCTGGCCGTTCTGATGCCGGTTGTAGAAATGGATGCCGCTGAGGATCCAGTGCCCATCGTCGCGCGGTTCTCCGATCTCCTCGCGGTAGACGTCGGCCACGGTGAAGATCAAGGCCAGACCGAGGTCGTCGAAATCGAGGTACTGAACGACGTCCGGGCCTTGCGGCCGCTCGATCATGCCGGCATCGGTGAGGTACCTGGCCAGGCTGGCCTGGGCGGAGGAGTGTCCGAGCAGATCGACGAGTCGGTTGCCATCAATCATGCGCTTGCTTCCTCGGTGGGTAGCGGCAGGTCTTGGCTCGAACACGCGGCAGCTGAACGATGTGGCTGCCAGTCCAAAGTCTAGGGCAGTTTCGGTCGTTGAAGTAGCTGGGCGGCCAGTCTCCGTCAGATGGCGCCCTGCGCTGCCCGGATCTTCAACGACGGTGCGTGCAGCGATGGCGGATGCATGGGGCAGTGCGGCGGGCGTTTGGCGATTGGCTGGGGATAGGATCGATGGCTGCCCGCCTCGCATGACGCAGGTTCGATAGCGAAGCGGCTAGACTGTCGAGCTCGTTAAGTCGGCAAGTTCGATGATCATCAGGACTGGCAAATCGGCATTCCGCAGCAAGGCGGAGCGGACTGCCTGGTATCACGTTGCCCTAGGCGTCGCGGTATCGCTGGCTGCGTTGTGCGGCTGGCGAGCGTCGCTGGAGCCGATGCCGACGCACTTCGAGTATTTGACGGGCGTGATTTCCAGTGCGGAAGTGCGCCGCTATGGTGTCGAGTTCTTCGTTGCCGGGCGAGAATTCGACTATCCGAGCATCCTGCCGGAGACCACGCTCGCGCGCAGCCTGCTCAAACCAGGCAATACGGCAACGGTCGGCTTTTCGCCGGCCGATCCCTCCGAGGTCTGGGCCCTCACCGTCAACGAGCGCGCGATCGTGCAGCCGAACGCGGCCCATCGAGCGCGCCTGAGCAACGGGAAGATAGCGTTCTGGCTTTTCGTCGTATTCTCGGTTTGCACCGGCATGCTTGGCTGGCGTTTCGTCAGGCAGTCCAGGTGATCTGCCTGATCGGGCGGAAACTGGGCTGGTCTGTTTCTCGGCCCGACCCGCTGACGAGCGAGAAGCGAACCGCAGGCATGCCGAGCGATGCATCCGATGGATAGAGAAGAGCAGGCCTGCCGCAGCGTTTTTCGCGGGACCGTGAACCGCGGAGACCTGTTCTGGGTGCCGCCGGACCCGTCCCGAGGCTCCGTGCCGGGTGTCGCGCATCCGCATCTGGTGGTGCAAGACGATCTGTTCAATCACTCGCGAATCAGCACCGTCGTCGTGTGCGCCTTGAGCTCCAATATCGGTCGTATCAGCGAGCCCGGCAACGTATTGCTCGAACTCGGCGAAGGCGGTCTGCTCAAGCAGAGCGTGGTGATCGTTTCGCAGGTGTCGTCGATTTACAAGGCGCGGTTGGGCGAACGCATCGGAGCCCTGTCGGAGGAACGCGTGGCTCAAGTGTTGGCGGGAATGCGCTTCCTGCAGGCCTCGTTCTTCAATCGTGGTTGATGCCGGCAGTCGATCGTTTTCGGGACGCGTACGTGCCTGAGCGATCTGCGGCGCACAGCCTTCAAGCGCTCGCCGTCGCCCCAGCCGCGAGCTCCGCCAGCAACGCGCGCACGCTCGGCGTCGCGGTCAAGGTCGGGCGGGTCAATGCCTGGATTTTCCGGCTGAGCGGTGCGCCGGCGGCGGTGCGCACCGCCACCGCGTCGGCGCTGGGGAAATCCAGGCCCAGTTGCGGGACGAAGCCGATCCCCAGGCCCGCGGCGACCATCCGCAGCATCAAGTCGTAGTCGTCGACGGTGTGGCTGATTCGCGGGGCGAAGCCTGCTGCGGCGCAGGCGCGTTCGGCGAGCAGGCCATCGTCGCTCTGGCGCGAGCCGACGATCCAATCTTCCTGCGCCAGCCGTTGCAGCGCGACCGGGCCGCGGCTGCGTCGCCAGTGCGGCGGCAGCGCCAGCAGCACCGGTTCTTCCAACAGTGCATGCGCGCTCAGGCCGGCGAGGTCGGGCCGCGGCACCAGGTTGTAGGCGAAGGTCAGGGCGAGGTGACAGCGGCCGTCGCGCACCGCTGCGATCGCGTCGGGCGATTCGAGTTCGCGCACCACCACGCGCAGGTCCGGGTAGCGTTCGCGGGCGCGCACGATCGCCGGCAACAGGTGGCGCTTGGCGTAGCTGGCGAAGCAGGCGACCTGCAATTCGCCTTGCGGGCGCTGGTCGGCGCCGCGCAGGTCCAGAGCGGCCGCTTCGACCGCTTGCAGGATCAGCTCGGCATGGGCGGCCAGCCGCTCGCCTTCGGCGGTCAGTTGCACGCGTCGGCCGATCGGTTCGAACAAGGCGACCCGCGCTTCCCGTTCCAAGGTCGCCAGTTGCTGCGACACCGCCGAGGACGTCATGCCGCAGGCCTGCGCGACCGCGGTCATGGTCCCGCGGTGGGCGAGCTCGCGCAGCAGGCGCAGTCGGGTCAGGTCGAACATAAAGAAAATCTAACAACTATCTTGAGTTTTGCGAAGTGGACCTGCGCAAATGCCCGGGCTAACGTCGCGTCAGCGATCGGCGGGGCCGGTCGGCGGAGGCGCGGCATGATCGAACGGCAACGGATCGCGGCGGCGAGCGGCGTCGGCCTGCGCCTGAAGCGCGGCCAAGCCCTACGTATCGTCGACAGCGAAGGCGGGCAGAGCGGCGATCTGGTCGCGTACTCCGCGGACGGCAGCGAGCGCCTGTCGAACGGGCGCAGCTTCGATTACGGCGGCAGCCTGCGGTTGTCGGCCGGCGCGGTGCTGTGGTCGGACCTGAGCCGGCCGATGCTGAGCATCGTCGAGGACGATGTCGGCCGCCACGATTTTCTGTACGCGGCCTGCAGCGCACCGATGTACCGCATGCAATACGGAGCGGTCGGCGATCATCGCAATTGCCACGACAATCTGTGCGCGGCCTTGCGTTCGCTCGGGTTGGCGCCGGAGCCGTTGCCGACGCCGTTCAATGTGTTCATGAACGTCGAAATCGAGGCCGACGGGCGCCTGCGCGTCGTGCCGCCGCGCTCGCGCGCCGGCGACTCGATCGTGTTGCGCGCGGAAATGGATCTGGCGATCGCGTTGTCCTCATGCCCGGCATCGGCGGCCAACGGCGGCGCCCCGGCGCGCGCGCTGGCCTACGAAGTGCTCGACGGCTGAGGCCGCCGCTTCGGGCCCCCTCTTCATCGCATCCGGCCGCCGCGCATCGCGACGGGCCGTTCCGTCTTCCTATCGCGAGTACACCGACATGATCGCGCTTTCGCTGCTCGGCATTCCCAACGACGACAACTCCTCGTATCTGAAAGGCACGGCCTTGGCGCCGCCGCTGATCCGCCGCGAGCTGCATTGCGATGCCTACAGCATCCGCAGCGAAACCGGCATCGATTTCGGCGAGGCCGGCCGGCTGATCGACCGTGGCGATCTGCGTTTCGACGGCGATGCCGATGCCTGGGAGGTGATCGAGCAGGGCGTCGACGCCGCGCTGGCCGGCGGTGGTCCGCTGTTGTGCCTGGGCGGCGATCACGCCATCACCCATCCGATCCTGCGTGCGGTGCGGCGTCGGCAGCCGCGATTGACCATCGTGCACATCGATGCGCATGCGGATCTGTACGACGCCTATCAGGGCAACCCGCGTTCGCATGCCTCGCCGTTCGCGCGGATCATGGAAGAAGGCCTGGCGGACCGGCTGATCCAGATCGGGCTGCGCACCATCAACGACGAGCATCGCGCGCAATTCAAGCGTTTCGGCGTGGAGGTGATCGAAGCGGCGGACTGGCGCGACGGCCTGCGCCTGGACCTGGACACGCCGGTCTACGTGTCGATCGACCTGGACGGGCTGGACCCGGCCTATGCGCCGGGCGTGTCGCACCGCGAGCCGGGCGGGGCCTCGCCGCGGCAGGTGATCGATCTGCTGCACGGCATCCGGCAACCGATCGTGGCCGGCGACATCGTCGAGTACAACCCGACCTGCGACATCTCCAATCTCACCGCGTTGGTGGCGGCGAAGTTGCTCAAGGAACTCGGCGGGATGATGATCAAGACCGCTGTCGGCGGCGAGCGGGCCACGGCGTAGCCGAAGCTTGTTCAGTGCCGTACCAGTCGTGCAAACCGTCTTGTCGTGGAGCGGCATTGCAAGGCGGTTGATCGCCGGGCGGAATCGGGCGAACTTGATGCGGTCTCCGCGGACTTCTGCATGTCGTCGATCTGGCTCCCTTCCACCGGCACTCTGCGCTACGGCCCGCCGCTGGGCCGCGGCGGCCACACCCGCCGCGACGGCGGCAGCACCTTGTGGTGGCTGATCGTGGAGGGCGATCTCGAACTCGGCCGCTATCTGCGCCACCAGTTCTGGATCGGCCATCGCCGCACGCGCAGCCTGCAGGCGCCGTTGTGGGGGACGCATATCTCGGTCGTCCGCGGCGAGACGCCACCGAAGCCGGTGGCCTGGAAACGCCTCGACGGCGCGAGGTTGGCGTTCGATTACGACCCCGATGCACAGCAGGCCCAGGGCTATGTCTGGTGCCCGGTGCGTTGCCCCGCGTTGCTCGATCTGCGCGAGGAACTCGGTCTGGCGCGCGAGCCGCAACCGGCGCTGCACCTCACCATCGGCAACGCCCTGCTCGGACGGGGCGGGGTGAGCGACCGGCTCGGCTTGCGACGGCGGTTGCGAGGAGCGCTGTTCATGTTGAGCATGACGATGCGGGCGTCGCCGCCGCCTCGCGCCGCCGCCTCCGATTCGACAACCTGACATGAATAAAATCGGTTAAGTCCCGCAAACCCAAGGTTTTTTGCCCCGCTTTCGCGTGCTAACCTCGCCGCGATGACCCGACGCCAAATTGCCCGTCGCGCCTTGTTTTGCGCACTCACGATCGCCCTGGCTGCCTGCGCCACGCAGACGCCGCCGATCCCCACGTCTACCCTTGCGGCCGCCCCGGCGCCGAAACCGGCGGCCCCGGTCGCCGCGCCGACGCCCGTCGTCGGCACGCCCGCGCTGCCCGACCCGGTCAAGCCGATGCCGCTGGAGCAGGCGCGCGCCGAGTTCGTGCGCGATACCGCCAGCCGCTACGGCGTCGATCCGGTCTATATCGAATCGGTGCTGGCCAAGGCGCAGATCCGCGAGGGCATCGTCGCGGCGATGTCGCGCCCGGCCGAGGCCAAGCCGTGGCGGGACTATCGCCCGATCTTCATCACCCAGGCCCGCATCGACGGCGGCCAGGCCTTCCTGGGCGAGCATCGTGCGCAACTGGCGCGGGTCGAAGCCGCGACCGGCGTGCCGGCCGAGATCATCGTCTCGATCATCGGCGTGGAAACCAGCTTCGGCAAAAACACCGGCAAGTACTCGGTGGTCGACGCGCTCTACACCCTGGCGTTCGCCTATCCGCGCAGCGGCGACCCGGCCAAGGCCGATCGCGAGAACCGCCGCGAGGCCTTCTTCCGCGGCGAGCTGGCGCAGTTGTTCGCGCTCGGCAAGGAAGAGCAGATCGACGTCACCACCCTGACCGGCAGCTACGCCGGGGCGATGGGCTGGGGCCAGTTCATGCCGTCGAGCTATCGCGAGTTCGCGGTCGACGGCAATGCCGACGGCAAGCGCAATCTGTTCACCGATCTCGACGACGTGTTCTTCTCGGTCGCCAACTACTTCGTCAAGAAGGGCGGCTGGGTGCGCGGCGGCCCGGTGACGGTGCGCGCCAATCGCGACGCGACCGCGCAGGACTTCGCACCCGAAAGCATGGACCCGGTGTATTCGCTCAGCGACCTGGCCGCGCGCGGCTACCGTCCGCTGAGCACGGTGGCGCCGACCGAGACCGCGACGCTGCTGAACCTCGACGGCGTCAACGGTCCCGAATATTGGCTCGGTTTCCGCAATTTCTACGCGATCACCCGCTACAACATCTCCAAGCATTACGCGATGGCGGTGTACCAGCTGGCCGAGGCGATCGCCGGACGGGAGAATCCCTTGGCCACCGATATCGCCACTCCGCCCGCCGCGCTGGCCCAGCCCGCCGGTTCTGCAGGGAACGCGCCTGCAGGCAATGTTCCTGCAGGCAACGCTCCCGCAGCCAAAGCCCCCGCAGCCAAGGCGCCGCATGCATGGACAGGCCGGGCATGAGCGGGTCGGGCACGAAGCGGCCGCCGATCGTGTCGATCGGGCGGCTGGCCGCCGCCTTCCTGCCATTGGCCCTGGCCGCCTGCGCCAGCGCACCGAAGAAGGGCTCCTCCGAAGCCCTGGCCCTGCCGGAACGCGATCGCGTCCACGCCAGCGGCCTGCCGTCGGCGCACTCGCAGGGCGGGCGCAAGAAATCGCCGTACGCGGCGGCCCAGGAAGACCTGAGCAAACGCGGCAACTACAAAGCCGGCGGCTTGTACGCGCCGGGCGTGTCCGACACCACCCCGGACTACATTCCCGACGTCGACGCGATTCCCGAACCCGAAGTCGTCGCCGAGGCGCGCTCGCAGTTCGGCAACCGCTCGCCGTACAAGGTGCTCGGCAAGAGCTACAAGGTGCTCGATTCGCACGAGGACTATCTCGAGCGCGGCACGGCGTCTTATTACGGCCAGAAGTTCCACGGCCGGCGCACCTCCAACCTGGAGGTGTACGACATGTACGCCTTCACCGCCGCGCACAAGTCGCTGCCGCTGCCGAGCTTCGCCCGCGTCACCAACCTCGACAACGGCAAGTCGGTGACCGTGCGCGTCAACGATCGCGGCCCGTTCCACGACGGCCGTGTGATCGATCTCAGCTACGCCGCCGCGGTCAAGCTCGGCATCACCCAGCGCGGCACCGGCCGGGTCGAGGTGCGCGCCCTGCATCCGGGCGACGCGGCGCCGCCGGTCTATGCCAGCGCCGCCAACAACCCGCCGCCGGCCGTGGCCAAGCCGAGCTCGCCGTCGGCGATCGACCGGTTGGTCTCGGCCATGCCGATCGCCAGCGCCAACGCCGGCGAACTGCCGCCGGGCGTGCGCATCGCCACCGGCAAGCCGGCCACCCTGGCCTCGGCGCCGGCCGCAGCTGCGGTCAAGACCACGGTCGCGACCGGCAAGCCGGCCGCTTCCGCTGCCGCAGTCAAGCCGGCGACGACGGTCGCTGCGGCCAAGCCATCGGCCGGTTCGGGCGGCAAGCTGTTGCCGGGCAACGACTACCGCTTCGACATGATGCAGAACGGCAAGTCGATGACGGCCGACGAGTTCGACACCTGGATGAAGTCGCGCCAGGTCCGTGTCGCCACCGGCAAGGGCGCCGAGATCGCCCCGCCGAAGCCGCTGACCCGGGCCGAACAGCGCGCCATGGCCAAGCAGCAGAAAGAGCAGGCCCGCGCCCTGGCCGCCGCGCAGAAAGCGGCCAAAAAGGCCGGCAAGCTTCCGCCCGCGACCGCCGTCGCCGCCGCATCGGCCGCGACCCTGCCTGTGCCGGCCGCCGCGCCGCCGCCGCCGAGCCCGTCCAAGGCCGCGGCCGTGGTCGCCGCCGCGGTCGAAGGCAATGCCGCGCCCAGCGGTAGCGACGTGACCCTGCAGGTCGCCAGTTTCTCGGCGCGCAGCAATGCCGACCGGGCCCTGTCGATGCTGCGCGGGGCCGGTATCGGCGACGCTCGCCTGCTCGACGGCAACGCCTCCAACGGCCAGAAAGTCTGGCGTTTGCGGGTCGGCCCGCTGCAGGCCTCGGCCGCGCCGGAACTCGCGGCGCGTATCGTCGGTCTGGGGTTCGGACAGCCGCAGCGCGTGCGCGATTGATCGATTCATGCCGCCCCCGGCGCCGCCAGCGGCTGCAGCGGCCGCGCATCTGAGGCAGGATGCACGGTTTCGCGGAACGGGAAGGATCGCCCGGTCCGGCAATTTCAGCGGCGCGCGCCAGGACGGCCGCGCCGGATATCACCCAACACCTTGGCCGGCGCAGCGCCGGCTCCCGGAGTAGTTCAACGATGAAAGCCCGTTTCACCCCGCGCGCCGCCGCCTTCGCCGCGCTGACCTCGGCCTTCCTGGTCACCACCGTCGCCGGCGTCGCCTCGGCCTGGGCGCAGACGCCCGCCGCCGCGACCGCCGCGCCGGCCGCCGCGCGACCGGCCAGCGACGCCTTGCCGGTGCCGCCGCCGCCGACCATCCAGGGCTCCGCCTGGGTGCTGATGGATGCCGCCAGCGGCAACATCCTGGCCAGCAAGGACGCCGACGTGCGGGTCGAGCCGGCCAGCATCACCAAGGTCATGACCAGCTACGTGATCGCCGCCGAAATGGCCGGCGGCAAGGTCAAGGACACCGACCAGGTGATGATGACCGAGAACGCCTGGCGCAAGGGCGGCGCGGCCACCGACGGCAGCTACTCCGGCTTCGAGGTCAACAAGACCGCGGCCCTGGTCGACATGGAAAAGGGCATGGTGGTGCAGTCCGGCAACGACGCCGCGATCGCCCTGGCCGAGCACGTCGCCGGCAGCGAAGACGCCTTCGCCGCGCTGATGAACCAGTACGCCGCGCGCATCGGCCTGAAGGGCTCGCACTTCGTCAATCCGCACGGGCTGTCGGACCCGAACCATTATTCGACCGCGCACGACCTGGCCCTGCTCGGTCGCGCCCTGATCCACGATTTCCCGGTCGCGTATTCGTACAACAAGATCAAGGAACTCAAGGTCGGGCCGATCACCCAGCCCAACCGCAACCTGCTGCTGTGGCGCGATTCCACGGTCGACGGCATCAAGACCGGCCACCACTCCAAGGCCGGCTACTGCCTGATGGCCTCGGCCCAGCGCGGCGACCAGCGCCTGATCTCGGTGGTGATGGGCTCGACCTCCGAAGCCCAGCGCGCGACCGACAGCCAGGCGCTGCTCAACTGGGGTTTCCGGTTCTACGAGACCCACAAGCTCTACGACACCGGCAAGGTGATCGCCAAGCAGAAGGTCTGGAAGGGCCAGGCCGACGAAGTGCAGTTCGGCGTCGCCGAGCCGATGCTGGTCAGCGTGCCGCGCGGCAAGTACGCCCAGCTCAAGCCGAGCATCGACGTGCCCAAGACCCTGGTCGCACCGATCAAGAAGGGCCAGGCCATCGGCACGGTCAAGGTCATGCTCGACGGCAAGGTCGTGGCCCAGCGTCCGCTGGTCGCCATCGCCGCGGTCGAGGAAGGCGGTTTCTTCAAGCGCCTGTGGGACGAGTTCTGGATGTGGTGGGAGTCGGAGTGACCGATCGCCTGCGGCGATGCCACAAACAGTAAACGCAACGAGCCGGCATTGCCGGCTCGTTGCGTTTCAGGGCCCTGCGCAGCGCGCGCCGGCCAGCAACGGGCCGATCACGGAATCCCGTTCATCGACATCGCCACGTCGGTGGCGCGCGAGTACTCTTCGTAGTCGACGTAGAGCTGGTTGATCACGCAGCCGTTGTCGTTGTCGCGCGGCAACACGGCCATCTCCGCGCCGAGGTTGCGGTTGGCTTCTTTCGAGATCAGCCACACCCCGGTCGGCGGGGTCAGCGTCCACGACAACAGGAACTGGTCGCAGGGCAGTTCGCGCTGGTCGACGCAGAAGCCGTCGTAGGCCCGGAACTTGGCGATCTGGTCGGTGCTCATGGTGTCGTAGCTGGTCGTGTTCGAGTACTGGTCGTAGACGCGAAGATCGCCGAGTTCGGCCGTGGGCGAGTTGGAGTCGCGATAGACCCAGATGCCCGCGGCCGGGATGCGCACGGGATAGTCGTCGTCGCACACCACCAGGACCACGCCGGAATGGCGCAGGAATTCGCCCAGGGGAATGTCCGACAGGCGCGCGTCCTGCGGCAGGTGCATGAACAACCAGCGACCGAGCTTGTCCTGCAGCAGTTCGACGAGTTGTTCGTAAACGCCGTCGGTGAACTTGGCATAGTGCGAGAACTTCAGCACGACCAGCTCGCGATGGCCTTCCTTCATGAAGCGCTCGACGTCGCCGACGATCTCCGCCAAGGCCGGCCCGGTGATCGGCCCGTGGCTGACGTACAGCGCGCTGCCGTCCCATTTGGGGCGTAGGTCGAAGTAGCGGATGCCGTTGCCGAGCTGTTGATACAAGTCGAGATTCTGGGTCTTGCCGAGCGACATCAGCACACCGTGCTGGTACATGCCGGCGTCGTGCGAGGCGCCGGTGGTCAGTCGCGGCAGAGTGAGATCGCCAAGCACCCGCAGGTGATCCTGCATCCAGCGCGAACGGTCGACGATGCGCGAAGTCGACGCCCACAGCGCGTTGAAGTTTTCCGATTCGTGCACCTGGATCGCCATGCCGCCGCTGCAGGCGACGCAAGGCCGCACGCCGTCGTCGAAGTGCACCGCTTCGGCGGCCCAGTCGATGCTCTTGCCGCGGATCTTGCCGAAACGTTGCAGCAAGGTCTTCTTGTCGGTGGATTCGTAGACGGCGAGGACCTCGCCTTCCGCGGTCAGCGCGACCGAAGCGCGGCTGCCGCTGTCGAACCGGGTCGGCGGCCCCCAGGCGATGCCGTCGAGGCCGAGTTTGCCGATGCGATAGTGCAAGTCGGAGTTCGATTCGTTGCCGCGCACCATCACCACGTCGTTCTGGGCGTTGATCGCGATGCTCGGCTGGGTGCCGACATCCAGATAGGTGTTGCCCAGCCAGACGATCGCGCCGCCGTCCTCGTCGAAGCCGCCCAGGTTGTACCAGATCTTGGAATTCCAGCGCGATTCGTGAACCTCGACGACGGCTTGCCGATTCATCGCCACGCACGGGGCTTCGCCGCTGGCGTATTTGACGGCGTCGCCGAACACGATGCCGTCGTCCTCCCAGACGCCGACGCGGCAATACAGGTCGGGGCCGGTATCGGAGCGGTGCACCTCGACCACCCGGCGGCCGTCGATGGCGACGCCCGGTTCCGCGCCTTCGCCATAGGCGACGCTGTCGTCCCATTCGATCGCCATCTGCCGCAGATGGCCGGTGCGGTAATTCAGGTCGTTGTCGTCCGCCGATTCGTGGACTTCGATGATGCGTCCGTCGCGACCCAGGGCGACACGGGCGTGGATGCCTTTTTCGTACTCGAGACCGAGGCCAAAGAACACATTCTTCATGAGCGGGTTTCCTGCGAACGTAGCGGAGGACGTCGAGGCGAGTCGTCCGGCCCTCGCCACACGGGACGCATGCACCGGCCGATGCCGGTGCGGCACCCGTGTTAAGCGTTTCGCAGGGGAATTTGTGAAGCCGCGCGGCTGCGCGCGCCGGCCATGCTCGGCAGCGGTCGCGTCATCCACGGTGATCGGGATGAGGCCGCGCGGCCCGTGCCTGTCGATGGCGAAGCCGCGGCGCGATGGCCGAAGGGTTGCGACCAACCCGCGGCGGAACCGCGTCGCGGGTATTGGCGCCGCCGTGCGGCGCTCGATCGCGCGCTACCGCTTTGCGAGCGGCAACTTGGCGATCACCGCGGCGCGGACCTTCGTCGCCAGGGCGTGGAAGCCCGCCTCGGTCGGGTGCATCTCGTCGAACCACTGGTTTTCCGCGGTCAGGGTGCCGCGCAGGTCGACGTAGTCGAAGCGCCCGGCGAAGCGCGCATCGTGTTTGAGCTCGCGCAGCACGTGGCGCTCGAAGCCGTCGATCAGCATGCGCCCGAAGCGCCGCCGTTCGTCCGGGGTCTTGGCCGGGTCGGCGTGTACGACGGCGTTGATGTGCGGCCCGATCCACGGCCCGACGCTTTTCTTCAGCAGCGCGGCGACGCCGATATTGCCCGGCGTCAGCGCGCCGGGCCGCCCGATCAATTGCGGGTAGTCGTAGCTGTGGGCGAGGATCGGCGCGCTCGGCCTGGCCGCCAGCGCCGCCTGTAGAAACAGCGCATAGGCCTGGCGCACGCGCTCGTACTTGCCAGTGTCGAGCACGCGCTGGAAGGCGGCTTCGGCCGACAGGTTCTGCTGGCCGGCGAAGGTGCGCTTGAGGAACTGGTCGACGAAGTCGTTGCCGCCGGCGCTGAGCAGGATCAGGTCGAACTCGAACTTGCCGTACCAGCCGATGATGTCCTCGATGTTCTCGGGCACGAACATCGAACGCTTGGGATGGTCCTCGTTGCGCGAGGCGTGGTCGCCGCTATGTTCGGCGCGGAAGAACAGGCCGCCCCGGCCGAGCAGCGGAATGCCGCGCTCCTCGTCCTCGGGCGCCGGCGAGACGATCCAGTCGAGCAGGTTCATCGCCAGCGGCGTGGAGAACCACGAATCGCCTTCACAAAAGATCACCGGCGTGCGTTCCAACAGACGAGCGCGCTTGAGCGAGGTGTAGAGATTGCGGAACTGACCGCGCAAGGGCAGGGCGACGGATTGGCTGGCGGGCATGGTCGTTCCTTGTGAGCGGGCGGTGGACCGTGGGTAAAAATACCGCCTGTTCGACTCATTCGTTGAGAACGGCAGCGCTGCCGGCGCAAGGCCAGTTTTGGCGCTGAATACGCGCGTTGGGAGCGGTGCCGGATTCAGATTTCAGTTATACGAACAGACTGGCAGGAGCGCCGACTGCCAATCGGCATAGTCGCGGCTTGCGCCGCTCCTACCCCGGGTCGATGCGACGCAATGTTTCATTGCGATACCGTGTCCATGCCTGCATAGGAGCGGCGCAAGCCGCGACCGCGTACCTTCCGCTTGCCGCGTTCCGTGGGTTCAGGCGCGGAACCTCGGCTTTACCGAACATCAGCGGTGCCCATCAGCGCGCGCCGTTTCGACCCGGACAGGGGCTGAATCGCGGTTTCGGTCCGTTCCACCCCCGGCACGCCGCCGTCCCATCCCTGCGCTTGGGTTGCCCCGCCACGAGACCCATAATGGCGGCATGGACATTCATTCCGACAACCCCGACCACGGCTTCCAGTTCCCGGGCTCGTTCGAGCTCAGCGCGATGGGAGCGGCCGACGCCGGCTTGGAGCGCGAACTGCCGCAGCTGCTGTTCCAGGCCGGGATCAGCGTGGAAACCGAAACCATCCAGTGGAAGCATTCCTCGACCGGCAAATACGTGTCGGTACGGTTGAGCTTCCGCGCCGAGAACCGCGAGCAGTACGACCTGGCCCACCAGGTCTTGCGCGAGCACCCGGAAGTGAAGTGGACGCTGTAATCGACGCCGTCGCCGCCGTGCTCGGCGGCGTCAGCGCGCCGCCGCGCGCGCAGTTGCGCGACCTCGGCCGGCAACCGTACGAGCCGGTCTGGCGCGCGATGCAGGCCTTCACCGACGCCCGCGACGCCGACACCCCCGACGAGCTGTGGCTGGTCGAGCACGATCCGGTGTTCACTCTTGGCCAGGCCGGCAAGGACGAGCACGTGCTGATGCCGGGCGATATCCCGGTGATCCACGTCGATCGCGGCGGCCAGGTGACCTATCACGGCCCCGGCCAGATCGTGCTGTACCCGCTGCTGGACCTGCGCCGGCTCAAGGTCGGCGTGCGCGAGTACGTCGACCGCATCGAGCAGGCGGTGATCGACACCCTGGCCGAGTGGAACATCGAGGGCGCCCGCCGCGACGGCGCCCCCGGCGTCTACGTGGCCGGGGCCAAGGTCATGGCCCTGGGCATCCGGGTCCGCCGCGGCTGCACTTTCCACGGTCTGGCCTTCAATATCGCCATGGACCTGGAGCCGTATCGGCGCATCAATCCCTGTGGTTACCAGGGGTTGCAGGTGACCTCGGTGGTAGACTTGGGCGGCCCCTCGGGCCTGGATCAGGTCAAGCCGGTGCTGGTCGCGCAGCTTGCGCGCCAGTTCGGACTGACGGTCGAGGATGCGGCGCCGTTGAGCTTTTGATTTCCGCAGGGCGGATGAGGGCGCGCATATCCGCCAGCTGCCGCGACTCGCGGTAGCCATGCCCTCACCCCAGCCCTCTCCCGCTCGCGGGGGAGGGAGCCAACCGCCAAGAGTCGAAGCAACGTCATGACCAACCCCGTCTCCAAGTCCATCCCGCTCACCGTCGTCAGCGGCGGCGCGCCCGAGGCGCTCGTGCCGGCGGTGCTGGAGTCGACCACCATGACGCCCGGCGCCAAGCAGATCGGCAGCGACAAGATCAGCCGCTCGCCGGTGCAGTTCGCCGACGTGCCGGCGCTGCGCAAGCCGTCGTGGATCCGGGTGCGCATCCCCTCGGGCAACTCGGTCGCCCAGCTCAAGGCGAAGCTGCGCGAGAACCGCCTGGTCACCGTCTGCGAAGAAGCCAGCTGCCCGAACATCCACGAGTGCTTCAGCCACGGCACCGCGACTTTCATGATCCTCGGCGAGGTCTGCACGCGCCGTTGCTCGTTCTGCGACGTCGCCCACGGCCGGCCCAAGCCGCCGGATGCGAGCGAGCCGGCCAACCTGGCCCGCACCGTCGCCGACATGGGCCTGAAGTACGTGGTCATCACCAGCGTCGACCGCGACGACCTGCGCGACGGCGGCGCCCAGCATTTCGTCGACTGCATCGCCGCGGTCCGCAGCGAAAGCCCGCGCACCAAGATCGAGATCCTCACCCCTGACTTCCGCGGCAAGGGCCGGATGGAGCGCGCGCTGGAGATCCTCAACAGCAATCCGCCGGACGTGTTCAACCACAACGTCGAGACGGTGCCGGACCTGTACACCAACGTCCGCCCCGGCGCCGACTACCAGTGGTCGCTGACCCTGCTGCAGAAGTTCAAGGCCCAGCACCCGCAGGTCGCGACCAAGTCCGGGATCATGCTCGGCCTCGGCGAGACCATGGAACAGGTCCAGGCGACCCTGCGCGACCTGCGCGCGCACGACGTCGACATGATCACCATCGGCCAGTACCTGCAGCCGACCGCGCACCACCACCCGGTGCTGCGTTACTGGACCCCGGAAGAGTTCAAGGAACTCGAGGTGTACGGCCTGTCGCTGGGCTTCACCCACGTCGCTTCCGGCCCGCTGGTGCGTTCCTCGTACCACGCCGACCGCCAGGCGATCGAAGCCGGCTTCGCCGAAACCTCGAACGACTGGACCGACCGCGCCGCGGTCTGATCCTGCGCGGCTCGTCCGAGCCGCACGGCGGCCGGGGCCGCCTCGAATGCCGGCCCGCGCAACGCCGGCCGGCGGATGTCGCCGACAGCGGGTCGCCGGTCGCAGCGACCGGCGCCGTGCCTTCGCGCAACATCGCTCCAGTGGCACAGTCTGGTCCCGTCGCGACGGCCGGGACGGCCCGGCACGAACGCCGAAACAGGCGTTTGCCGGCCGCGATAACGACTCGCTAACGCCGATCACGGTCAAACTGAACCGCTTTCACGCCGATAACGGCGATTCGCGCGTTACGGGCGTGACAGGGCCGGCAACTTTCGGCACTGTGGTCTTGTCCAAAGCCGCTACATCCTAGACATCGGCCCTCTTGGCCGAGAAGACTTCGCGATGACCCTCAAGAACAAGCGTGCCGTTACCCTGCTAGCAGGCTTCCTGCTGACCGCTCCGCTGGCGCTGCTCGCGCGGCCCGATGCGGTCACCTCTCCCAAAGCCTCGACGGCATTGCCGAGTGCGCCGACCGCGGATCAGACCACGGCGGCGAAACTCGTCTACGGCCTGTTGTCCGACAGCCGCTACGCCTACCGGCCGCGCGCGCTCGACGATGCGCTGTCGGCCGACATGTACAAGCGTTATCTCGAATCGCTGGACGGCGGCAAGCAGTTCTTCAGCGCGGTCGACATCGCCCGCTTCGACGCCAGCAAGAACAAGCTCGACGACGCGATCAAGAGCGGCGATCTGTCGCCGGCCTACGCCATCTTCGCCACCTACAAGCAACGCGTCGACGAACGCGTCGCCTACGCGCGCGGCCTGCTCAAGCAGCCCGCCGGTTTCGAGTTCACCGGCAACGACCGCTACGACTACGACCGCAAGGACGCGCCCTGGGTCGCCGACACCGCCGCGCTCGACGCGCTGTGGAAGCAGTCGGTGCGCAACGACTGGCTGCGCCTGAAGCTGGCCGGCAAGAAGCCCGAAGACATCGCCAAGACCCTCGACAAGCGCTACGCCAACATGGCCAAGGGCATCGCCGAGCTCAAGGGCGAGGACGTCTTCCAGACCTTCGTCAACAGCTACGCCAATGCGATCGACCCGCATACCGACTACCTGACGCCTAAGTCGGCCGACAACTTCAACATGACCATGTCGCTGTCGCTCGACGGCATCGGCGCGCAGTTGCAGAAGCAGGACGACGTGGTCGCGATCCGCGAAGTGATCCCGGGCGGCCCGGCCGCGCGCAGCAACCTGCTCAAGGCCGGCGACCGCATCGTCGGCGTGGGCCAGGGCGACAGCGGCGCGATGGAAGACGTGATCGGCTGGCGCATCGACGACGTGGTCGCCAAGATCCGCGGCTCCAAGGGCACCAAGGTGCGCCTGGACGTGGTGCCGGCCGAATCGGGCCTGGACAGCAAACCGAACCGCATCGTGCTGGTGCGCGACAAGGTGCGCCTGGAAGACCAGGCCGCCAAGTCCGAGGTCATCGACATTCCCGCCGCCGGCGACGCGCCGGCCAAGCGCATCGGCGTGATCAAGCTGCCGGGCTTCTATCAGGACTTCGAAGGCCGCCGCAAGAACGCCAACGACTACGCCTCGGCCACCCGCGACGTCGCCAAGCTGCTGACCAAGCTGCGCGCCGACAAGGTCGACGGCGTGGTCCTCGACCTGCGCAACAACGGCGGCGGCTCGCTCAACGAAGCCATCGAGCTCACCGGTCTGTTCATCGACCGCGGCCCGGTCGTGCAGGTGCGCGAATCCGGTGGCCGAGTCAGCGTCGAAGGCGACAGCGACACCGGCATCGCCTGGGAAGGCCCACTCGCGGTGCTGATCAACCGCGGCTCGGCCTCGGCCTCGGAGATCTTCGCCGGCGCGATCCAGGACTACGGCCGCGGCCTGGTCATCGGCGAGACCACCTTCGGCAAGGGCACGGTGCAGAACCTGGTCGATCTCGACCGCTGGCCGGCCAACGAAGGCCCGCGCTTCGGCCAGGTCAAGCTGACCATCGCCCAGTTCTTCCGCGTCAGCGGCGGCTCGACCCAGAACAAGGGCGTAGTGCCCGATCTGGCGTTCCCGGTGTCGGTCGACGCCACCGAGTACGGCGAGAGCACCTACGACAACGCCCTGCCGTGGACCAAGATCGCCGCCGTGCCGCATACGAGCTACGGCAACTTCGCACCGCTGCTGCCCAAGCTGGAGACGCTGCACAGCAGCCGTATCGCCGGCGACAAGGAGTTCCAGTGGTGGTCGCAGGACGTCGCTCAGTTCCGCGAAGAGCGCGCCAAGAAGTGGATCTCGCTTAACGAGGCCGAGCGCCGCGCCGAGCGCGATCGCGACGACGTCAAGCGCAAGCAGCGCCAGGCCGAACGCAAGCAACTGGGCCTGGAGCTCGATCCGCTGGCCGACGATGCCAACGACGACGGCCTCGCCGCCGCCGAGCGCGACATCGCCAAGGACGCGGCGCGCGAAAAGCTGGCCGAGAAGCGTCCGGATCCGTTGCTGCGCGAGTCGGCCTCGATCCTCGCCGACGCGGTGCGCCTGCTCAACAACGACCGTCAGCTGTCGGCGCAGGTGCTGCCGACCGCGACCATGCCGGGACACTGGGCCGACTGAGCCGGTTAGACATCGCAAGACGAAAAGCGCGCCCGGGTGGCGCGCTTTTTTTTGCGTCGCGGTGACCCCATGGCGGCGTTTCGAGCAACGCAGAAGGGGCGCGGGGCGCCGCGGGGATCGCTTTGGAGCATCGGTCGCTACCGCGCAATTCCCAGCTCGCCGCGCCGGTCGGTTCGCCCGGCGCGGCCCGTACTATCCCGATGGATCGCGGTCGGCGTCCCTTATGAATCGCGGCCGAAAATCCGACCCCGCATCGTGCAAGATCCGGATAGCGAGGCCCCGACCGCGGGCCTAGTCTGTCGGCTATGAACAGCAAACCCCACAACGACAAACTCGAACAGGCCCGTGCGCTGCTCGATGGCGGCGAACCTTCCCTGAGCGAACTGGCCGAGCAAGTCGGCCTCAGCCCTTCGCACCTGCAACGGCGTTTCAGCGCGCGCTTCGGCCTCAGCCCGGCCGAATACCTGGCTCAGCGCAAGCTCGGCAGCCTGCGTTCGGCGTTGCGCGAAGGCCACGACGTCAGCGCGGCGTTGTACGACGCCGGCTACGGCTCGCCGTCGCGGGTCTACGAAAGCGGCGCGGCCAAGCTCGGCATGACCCCGGGACGCTACCGCGCCGGCGGCGCCGGCGAGCAGATCCGCTGGAGCCTGGCGCCGACCGCGATCGGCACCGCGCTGGTCGCCACCACCGCGCGCGGCATCTGCATGGTCGAGCTCGGCGATGACCCGCAGGCGCTGGAGGCCAAGTTGCGCAGCGAGTTCCCGCAGGCGCTGCTGGAGCGCGTCGATGCCGGCCGCGACGAATTCCTCGCCCCGCGTCTGCGAGCAGTCGCCGATACCCTGGGCGGGCAGGGCCATGCCGTGCCGCTGGACCTGATCGGTACCGCCTTCCAGAAGAAGGTCTGGGACGCGCTGATGAGGATTCCGGCCGGACAGACCCGCAGCTATGCGCAGATCGCCGAACAGGTCGGTGCGCCGCGTGGCGCGCGCGCGGTGGCGCAGGCCTGCGCCAACAACCGCGTTGCCGTGGTCGTGCCCTGCCATCGCGTGGTGCGCGGCGACGGTTCGCTGGGCGGCTACCGCTGGGGCCTGCCGCTCAAGGAGCGCCTGTTGCAGCGCGAGCGGGCGGCCTAAGAGCCGGGACTCGGGTTTCGGGACCTAAGAGCCGGGACTCGGGACTCGGGACTCGCAAGAGCAGCCGCGTCCAAGCCGAGGTGGTGCTCGCTCCTGCTTTTACGAGTCCCAAGTCCCGAAACCCAAGTCCCGACAAGCCGAGTCCCGAAACCCAAGTCCCGACAAGCCGAGTCCCGACAAGCCGAGTCCCCAGTCCCGAGTCCCGAGTCCCGAGTCCCGGCCAGAGCTCACCCCCTGCGCTTGCGCGCCGCTCGCGGCGCATCGCGGGTCGGCAGCTCCAGGCCGTGCTTGACCACGTCGAATACCAGGTGGGTGTCGTAGCGCTTGATGTTGCCCTCGTCGAGGAACAACCGGTCGACCACCTGGCGGCAATGCGAGACCCCGGTCGTGGCCAGGATCACCAGGTAATCCCACTCGCCGGCGAGGGTGTAGCACTGCTGCACCTCGGGCGCGGCGCGCACGCGGGCATGGAAGGCCGCGTGGCGTTCGGCCGATTCGCGCTCCATCGTCACCCAGACCGCGGCCAGGGTGCTGCCGAGCGACAGCGGGTCCAGCACCGCGACCTGGCGCATCAGGCCTTCCTGGCGGTAGCGGGTCATGCGCCGCTGGACCGCGCTCGGCGACAGCCCGATGGCGTCGCCGAGCTCGCTCAGGGTCGCCGAGGCGTCGCGCTGCAGCAGTTCGAGCAGCTTGTGGTCGAACTCGTCCAAAACCAGGGGTGGGGTGCTCATGCAAGATTTTTGCGTTGATGCGGGCAAATATTCAACCGCAATTTGACTGACATCGATACGCTATTCACGATCCCGTCGCATGAGGAATTTTTATGTGCGCGATCGCTCCCCCGACCTATTCGATACGGACGCCCCCGGGATGTCCCGGTACGTGATGCAAGCTGCAATGCCCGAGCAGGTTGGCGAGATTCTCGCGCTGATCCGCGAACACGGCCCCAATCCCTGGAATTTCCTGCCCGACGTCGAGCTCGCCGCGCATTTGTCGGCGATCCGGCGAGGAAGAACGCAGGCGGTCGTCGCTTTGCACGACGGAGAAATTGTGGCCGTCGTCACATTTGAGCCGAGCGATGCCTTTCATCGCTACCAGCCCTCCGGTCGCGAGATCGAATGGCAGGGTCATGTCGGCGAAGTCGTAGTGCACCGCGGTCACCGCGGCCAAGGACTCGGCACTCGATTGTTGAAGGCGGCGGTCTCGCGCCTGTTGCAGATGGGTTTGATCGAGATCTACGTCGAGCGCCACGAGGAAAACCAAGGTTCGGCCGGAATGATGCGCAAGGCCGGCTTCGTGGTGATCGACGTGTTCGACGATCCGCGTCGCCGCGACGTCGGCAGCCGCAGGACGGCGGTGTCGCGTTACGGGCCGCATCCCTGATCGACGGCGGCGCGGTTGCGATCGCGACGCCGGTGTTCGCCGTTCCTCGTACCGACCCGAACGTACCCCACCACCGGCCGACCCGCGTCGTCCGTCCCTTCGCTGTTGCTCTTTCCCCCCGGAATCCGCGTCATGAGCGCCGTGTCACCGACCGTTGAACGACTGGCCCCTGGCGCCCTCGCGGTCGCCCTCGCCCTGGGGTCGGTCTATGTCCTGTGGGGATCGACCTTCCTGGCGATCCGCTTCGCACTCGAAAGCTATCCGCCGTTCCTGCTCGGCGCCGCGCGCATGTTCCTCGCCGGCGCGATCATGTACGTGGTGCTGCGCTGGCGCGCAGTGCCGTCGCCGAGCCGCAAGCAATGGCGCACGTTGGGCCTGCTGTCGATCTGGATGGTGCTGCTGTCCAACGGCCTGGTGAACCTGGCCGAGACCGAGGTCGATTCCGGCCTCGCGGCGATCGCCGTCGCCTCGATGCCGTTGTTCGCCGGCGTGTTCGCGATGCTGCGCGGGCGCCATCCTTCGAGGATCGAATGGGTCGGCCTGGCGATCGGATTTCTCGGGGTGATCTGGCTCAACGCCGGCAGCAAGCTGTCGGCCTCGACCCTCGGCCTGGTCTGCCTGACCGTCGCACCGATCGCCTGGGCCTGGGGCTCGATCTGGAGCCGCGACCAGGACCTGCCGTCGCCGTTCATGGCCGCGAGTGCGCAGATGCTGACCGGCAGCCTGTGGATGCTCGGCGCCGCGGTGGTGACCGGCGAGCGCATCACCACCATGCCGACCTGGGCCGCGACCAGCGCGATGCTGTACCTGGTCGTCGCCGGTTCGATCTTCGGTTTCACCGCCTACATCTGGCTGCTGCACCACGTGCGCCCGGTGCTGGCGACCAGCTATGCCTACGTCAATCCGCCGATCGCGGTGTTGTTCGGCGCCTTGCTCGGCGGCGAGCGTTTCACCTCGCACGACCTCGGCGCGATGGCGGTGATCCTGGTCGGCGTCGTCATCATTACCCTGGCCCGCGCGCGCACGGCCAAGCCGGTTGCGGCGGCGGCCGAGGCGATCGGCCCGCCGGATCCTGTCGAACCGATCGCCGCGACAGAAAAGGAAGTACGCGCATGAATGCCGCCACCGACCGCCGCGGGCTCTGGATCGCGGTCGCCTCGTTCGTCCTGTGGGGCCTGATGCCGTTGTACTGGCATCTGCTCAAGGCGGTGCCGTCGCTGCAGATCGTCGCCCACCGTGTCGTCTGGAGCACCTTGCTGGTCGCTGCCTGGCTGGGCTGGACCCTCGGCCGGCATTGGCTGCGCGAGGTCCTGCGCCAGCCGCGCAAGGCCGCCATGCTCGGGGTCAGCGGCGCCTTGATCGCCTTCAATTGGGGCCTCTACATCTGGGCGGTCAACGCCGGGCATGTGATCGAGACCAGCCTGGGCTATTTCATCGGCCCGCTGGTCAGCGTGATGCTCGGCGTGGTCTTTCTCGGCGAGCGCCTGCGCACCGCGCAATGGATTGCGATCGTCTTCGCCTTCGCCGGCGTGGCCTGGCTGACCTTCGATTACGGCCGGCCGCCGTTGATCGCCATCGGCCTGGCGGTGTCGTTCGCCTTGTACGGGCTGATCCGCAAGCTGGTCGCGGTCGAGGCGGTGACCGGCCTCGGCGTGGAGAACGTCTATCTGTTCGTTCCGGCCCTGGCCTTGATGCTGTGGGGCGAAACCCACGGCCAGGGCAGCTTCATCGGCGGCTGGGGGCTCGGTACCGCGTTGCTGCTGGTGACTGCGGGCGCGCTGACCGCGCTGCCGCTGATCGGTTTCGCCTATGCGGTACGGCGCGTGTCGCTGACCGCGATCGGCCTGCTGCAATACGTCGCCCCGACCCTGCAGTTCCTGATCGGCGTGTTGATCCTGCGCGAACCGTTCAACGCCGAGCGCGCGATCGGCTTCGTCATCATCTGGGTCGGCCTGATGATCTTCGCCGGCGAAGGCGTGCTGCGTTCGCGGCGGGTGGCGGTGGCTACGGCTTGAGGGCTGGCTGGGCGGTTTGATGTCGCGAAGGGCGATTTCGCTCAAGGGCGAATCTTTTTCGCTTAAGAGCACATCCCCCATCCCCCCTTTTTCAAAGGGGGGGCTCCACCTCGAAGTAACGGAGTGCTTCAAGGGTGCTGCTTCTGGGCAGCCATCGGCTATCGAAACGCCACGACTCCACGAAACCGACCGAAGCATTCCCCCCTTTGGAAGGGGGGCAGGGGGGATTTGCTCTCGCTCGCCAGCGATCGAACCCTCACCAACGAACCAGCACCAACAAAAAGCCCCCTTCGCGAGAAGGGGGCTTGGTCTTCGCCAAACGATGGCGCGAAACCTACAGCGCGCGTAAAGCCGAGGTCACCGGCAGATTGGCTGCGCGCAACGCCGGGAACAAGCCGCCGACGAAGCCGATCGCCAGCGCCCACTTCAGGCCGCTCCACAGCAGTTCGCCGGTGACACGGAAGTCGAAGGTCAGCTGGCCGACGCCGCCGGCGATGGTCGAGGCGGTGTAGCCGTTGAAGATCAGCCACGCCAAGGCGCCGCCGATCACTCCGCCGAGCAAGGCCAGCAACATCGTTTCCAGCATCACCGCCACCACCACCGGGACGCCGCGAAAGCCGATCGCGCGCAGGGTCGCGATCTCTCTCGCGCGCGTCGCCACCGTGGCGAACATGGTGTTGAGCGCGCCGAACACCGCGCCGATCGCCATGATCGAGCCGACCACGATGCCGATCACCCGGATCACCTTGGTCATGGTTTCGGACTGCTTGGCGAAATACTCGGCGGTGGTGGTGGTGTCGACCTGCAGGCGCGGGTCGCCGGCCAGGGCCGCCTTGAAGCTCTTGAACTGCTTGGCGTCGCTGAGCTTGGCGATGACCGAGTTGCGCGAAGCGCCGCGACGGTAGGTCGACGCGACCATCTCCGCGTCGGCCCACAGCTCCGAGTCCATCGCATCGCCGGAACGGAACACGCCGACCACGGTCCACAGTTCGCTGCCGAGGCGGATCTGCTTGCCGACCTGCATGCCGTTGAACTGGCGCACCGCGCCGCTGCCGACCACGACTTCGCGTTTGCCGGATTCGAACTTGCGGCCTTCCACGATCTTGAGCTGCGGGCGCACGTCGAAGGCGCGGTCGCCGACGCCGCGCAACTGCACGCTGCCGTCCTCGTCGGGCGCGCCGCCCTTGATCGGCAGGTTCGCCGCGACCACCGTCTCGGCCGAGGCCAGCGGACGGCCGTCGGCGCTGCGGGCGATGCCCGGCGCTTGTTGGATGACGTTGATGCTGTCCAGGCTCAGGGTCGACATGACCTCGGCCGCGGACGCACCGCGCAGGACGATGACGCTGTCGTCGCTGCCGGTGCGGCGCAGCGTTTGCTGATAGCCCTCGGCCATCGACAGCATCGCCACCAGCACCGCAACCACGCCGGCGATGCCGATCACCACCACCGACGACGAGCCCAGGCGCTGGCTCAGGGTGCTGATGCCGACGCCGGCCACCGAGGCGGCCTGGCGGCCGCTGCGAGCGAGGAACATCCACAGTGCGAACAGCGCGGCCAGGCCGAGCAGGGCCGGCCACGGCAGCATCGACCAGGCGACGAGGCCGGCGACCAGGGCCACGAATACGGCCAGGCCGCGCGCGAACGATTTGAGTCTCTTCATTGCATTCTCCTCAGCGTCCGGCCAATGCATCGACGATGTTCAGGCGCATCGCCCGGATCGCCGGCAAGGCGCCGACCAGCAGGCCGATGGCGATCATCAGGCCAAGGCCCAGCGACCAACTGTTGAGGCCGATCGGCGGCACGCTGATCGCGCCGCCGCTGGCGGTGCTGACGATCGGGCCGAGCACGCCGGCGATGGCCACGCCGATGACGCCGCCGATCAACATCAGCAGCACCGATTCGGCCAACACCAGCCACAGCACGCTGTGGCTGGAAAAGCCGATCGTCTTCAACACTGCCAGCTCCGAGGTACGCTCGCGCACCGCCTGGGCCATGGTGTTGCCGGTCAGCAGGACCAAGGTGAAGAACACCGCGCCCATGATCGAACCGACGATCAGGCCGATGTCGGCCATCTGCTTCATCCAGCTGGCCGAGGCCGCCGCTTCGGTCTGGGTCTTGGACTCGTGGTCGGAGTTGGCCGAGATCGCGTCGATGGCCTTGGCGATGCGGTCGGCCTGGTTCACGTCCTTGACCTCGGTGACGTACCAGCCGACCTGGCCGGTGTTGTAGGGCGTGGAATCGTCGAAGTACTTCCAGTGCAGCAGGATCATCTGGTCGAACCAGGCCCCGGATTTCTTGTCGGTGGCCGAGATCACCCCGGAGATGTCGAAAATCCAGTTCTTGCTGCCGTCGCGGTTCGGAAAGATCGTCGATTGCAGCGGCAGTTTCTGCCCGACCTTCCAGTTGAAGCGCTTCATCAGGCCTTCGCCGACCAGCACGCCGGTGCGGGTGGCCTCGAAGGCTTTGCGCTGGGCTTTGTCGACGGCGATTTCCGGGTACAGGTCCAGGTAATTCGGCGCCACCGCGAAGCTGAAGATCTGGTTGTGCGGGTCCTGGTAGGCGCCGCCGAACCAGTTCGCGTACGACACCTGGCTGACGCCCGGCACCAGGCCGATGCGGTCGTTGAGCGACATCGGCAGCGGTTGGATGAAGGACAGGCGCGAGCCGGTCTGCAGGCGCTTGGCGCCGTTGGCGCTGTTGCCGGCCTGCTCGAAACTCTCGCGCACGCCGTCGAGCAGGCCGAACAGCAGGAACGCGGCGATGATCGACAGCAGGGTCAGCAGCGTGCGCGTCTTGCGACGCATCAGCTCCGCCCAGATCAGATGGAAATATTTCATGAGGGCCGCTCCCGGCTCAGGCCGCGTGCGACTGCTGCTCGACCAGGGTGCCCTTGTCGAGATGCAGCGTGTGGGTGGCGTACTCGGCCGCCTTCGGATCGTGGGTCACCATCACGATGGTCTTGCCGTGCTCGCGGTTGAGCAGTTGCAGCAGGTTGAGGATCTCCTCGGCCGAATGGCGGTCGAGATCGCCGGTCGGTTCGTCGCAGATCAACAAGGTCGGGTCGGAAACGATCGCGCGTGCGATCGCCACGCGCTGCTGCTGGCCGCCGGACAATTCGTTCGGGCGATGCTTGCCGCGGTCGGCCAGGCCGACCAGGGTCAGGGCGATCTCGGCGTTGCGCTTGCGCTGAGCGCCGCTCAGCGGGGTCAGCAGCAGCGGCAGTTCGACGTTCTTCTGCGCGCTCAAGGCCGGCATCAGGTTATAGAACTGGAACACGAAGCCGACGTGGCGGCTGCGCCATTGCGACAACTGGCCGGAGCTCATGCGGTCGATGCGCTCGCCTTCGATCGAGATCTCGCCGCCGCTGGGGTTGTCGAGGCCGCCGATGAGATTGAGCAAGGTGGTCTTGCCCGAACCCGAGGGTCCCATCAGGGCGACGAAATCGCCCTTGGCGATGTCCAGGTTGATGCCGTGCAGCACTTCGACCTTTTCCGGGCCGCGCTGATAGGTCTTGGTGAGGTGGTTGATCGAAACCAGGGTGTCCATCTTCGACTTCCTCGAACGTGGATCGGTGAAGGAGCGAGGGCGCCGGAGGCGGCGCGGCTCGCGGGTTTGGCAGGCGAGCGGCTCGCGCTCGCTCAGTCTTTGCTATCCGACGAACCAGCGGCGTCGTTTTCGACACGCACCGGGCCGCCGTCGGCGAGCGAATCGGGCGGGGCGAGCACGACGGTCTCGCCGCCGCTCAGGCCCTGGGTCACTTCCTGGTCGTCGCCGAGCTTGCGGCCCAGGGTCACCGCGGTTTGCGCGGCCTTGCCGTCGGCGACCACGAACACGCTGTCCTTGCCGTCGCGCTGGACGATGGCCGCGGCCGGCACCATCGCGCTGGGTTTGCGCGCGGCGGCCTGGGCCGGCTTGGCCGCCTCCAGGAAGCTCACTCGCACGCCCATGTCCGGGACGATGCGCGGGTCGCGGTTCTTGATCGCCACGCGCACCTTGACCGTGGCCTTGCCGCGGTCGGCGGTCGGGATGATCGCGATCACCTCGGCCGGGATCTTCCAGTCCGGGTAGGCGTTGAGCACCGCCTCGACCGGCATCTTGGGCTGCACGCGGCCGATGAAGGCTTCGCCGACATCGACCTCGATCTCCAGCGAATCCATGTCGACGATGGTGCCGATGCCGGTGCGGGTGAAGCCGCCGCCGGCCGACAGCGGCGATACGATTTCGCCGGGCTGGGCGGCCTTGGCGGTGACCACGCCGGAGAACGGCGCGCGCACGATGGTGTTGTCGACGCCGATGTCGGCGATGCGCAAGCCGTCGCCGGAGACCTTGACGTTGCGCTGCGCGGTCAGCAACTGCGCACGCAAGGCATCGCGCGTGGCCACGGCCTGGTCGTACTGCGACCTGGACACGAGCTGCTGGCCGGCGAGGGTCGACAAGCGCCGGGCGTTGGCCTCGGCTTCGGTGAGCTGCGCCTGCACGCGCGCGGTCTCGCTCTGCGCCGCGCCGAGCTGAGCGGCGCTGAGTTCGCGCTGGGCGTTGGCGTCGATCGGATCGAGCGTGGCCATGATCTGGCCTGCCTCGACGCGCTGGCCTTCCTCGATCATGACCTCGCGGACCTTGCCGGTGATCTTGGCCGAGACCGTGGCCATGCGCCGTGCGACCACGTAGCCGGAAGCGTCGAGCACCGAGGCGCCGGCGCCGTTGCCGCCGCCGATCGCGGTGACCGTGGCGGTTTCCACACGTGGGCCCGCGTTGCGGCCCAACAGGAACCACGCGCCGACGCCGAGCAGCGCGAGAACCAATACGGCGATGCCGATGAACAGGCCACGACCCGGGCCGGAGCGCTCGGGCGGGCGATTGCGATCGATACGGAGTTCTTTCAGCAGATCAGCGGATGCACTCATGGTCACAACCAAGACACCAGATAATGGCTAGTGTGACCGTGGTAGCCCTTGCACGCCAACGTGCAGAAAGTCAGTTTTTGTCAGCGCCGGTGTCGGCGGTTTTTCATGACAAACGTCATGCTTTCGGGCTTTGCGGGTGTTGCAGTGCGCGAATTCCGGCGCGGCTCCGGCACCGATGCGTGTTGTGCAAGGCTTGCGGATTCGCGTCGGGACGAGCGTCGATCCCGAGATCGGGATGCGAATGGGCGGGATGCGAATGCGGAGGGAGGCGGCCGCCGCATTCGCTGCAGCCTCAGCGCGCCGAGCGCGCCTTGAGCATGGCGTAGGCCGCGCGCAGGCCCTGGGCTTCGCCGCCGGCCGGGCGACCGGGGCGGTCGGCATCGTTCCAGCTGTAGACGTCCAGATGCGCCCACGGCAGCTCGGCCGGGACGAAACGTTCGAGGTACAGCGCGGCCGTGACCGAGCCGGCCATCTTCGACGGGCCGCCGTTGGCGAGGTCGGCGATGTGGCTGGTCAGGTAACGCAGGTAAGGGCGCCACAGCGGCATGCGCCACAGCGGGTCGCGTTGCTGGATGCCGGCATCGAGCCATTCGGCCGCGACTTCGTCGCGATTGGCGAACAGCGCCGGCAGGTCCGGGCCGAGCGCGATGCGCGCCGCGCCGGTCAGGGTGGCGAAATCCAGCAGCAGTTCCGGCGCTTGCTCGCCGGCATAGGTGAGGGCGTCGCACAGGATCACCCGGCCTTCGGCGTCGGTGTTGTCGATCTCCACGCTGACGCCTTGACGCGTGGCGATGACTTCGCCGGGGCGGAACGCGTCCGGGCCGACCGCGTTCTCGACCGCCGGCACCAGCAGGGTGATCCGCAGCGGCAGCTTGCGCGCCATGATCAGCTCGGCCAGGGCGATCGCGTGCGCCGCGCCGCCCATGTCCTTCTTCATCCAGCGCATGCCCTCGGCCGGCTTGAGGTCGAGGCCGCCGGTGTCGAAGCACACGCCCTTGCCGACCAGGGCGATGTGCGGATGCGCCTGGTCGCCCCAGCGCAGCGCGATCAAACGCGGCGCGCGGTGCGAGGCGCGGCCGACCGCGTGGATCGCCGGGAAGTTCTGCGCGATCAGCTCATCGCCGGTCACGACCTCGATGGCGGCGCCATGGCGCGCGGCGATCTCGCGCGCGACCGCTTCGAGCTCGGCCGGGCCCATGTGCTCGGTCGGGGTGTTGATCAGATCGCGCACACGCCAGCTCGCGGCGATCAGGTCGAAGACCTCGTCGCCGCCTTCCGGGGTCGCGTCGACCAGCAACTGCGCCGGCACGCGCGGCGGCGCCTTGTAGCGGCTGAAGCGATAGCTGCCGATGCCCCAACCCAGGCGCAGCGCGTCCAGGGTGGCGGCGTCGTGCTGGCCTTCGACGCGCCAGGTGCGCGCCGGCAGTCCGAACGGCGCATGGCCGTAGGAATACGGATCGAGCGGATCGCCGACCCCGAGCACGCCCGCGGCGATGCGGCCGTCGCCGCCGGGCACGATCACCGCGCTGCCGGGCGTGCCGTCGAAGCCTTGCGCGTCGAGCCAGGCCACGGCCGAATCGGCCAGCGTTTCGCGCCAGGTCTTGAGCGAGGCGCGGCTGACCAGGACCAGCGGCAGAGCGTCGCTGGCGTCGTCGGTGAAACCCAGGGGCAAAGTCATGCGGCAGCGGTATCCGTGCGATGCGCCGTGTCCAGCCAGTCGGCCAGTGCGGCTAGGGTGGTGAATTCCAGGTCGGGGCGCAGCTGGGCGTGCGGCCAACTGCGGCCTTCGCGGTTGATCCAGCAGGTGCGCAGGCCGGCGCGGGCGCCGCCGACGATGTCCATCTCGATGTCGTCGCCGACGTGCAGCACCTGCGCCGGTTCGACGTCGAGGCGGGCGCAGGCGGCGTGGAAGATGCTGGCGTCGGGCTTGGCGCGGCCGTGTTCGCGTGCGCCGAGCTGGAAGCGGAACAGCGGCATCAGGCCGATGCGCTGCAGGTCGGCGTTGCCGTTGCTGAGCGCGGCCAGGGGTACGCGCGCGGCCATGCGCGCGAGCGCTTGCTCGCTGTCGGCGTAGTGCTCGACCTCGCAGCGCGCGGCGAAGAACACGTCGAAGGCCGGTGCGACCAGGGCGATGTCTTCGCCGGCCTCGCGCAGCATGTGCTCCAGGGTCAGCCGGCGCTGCTGGGTGAAATCGTGGGCCAGGTCCGGGCGCTCGGCGGCGATGCGGTCGCGCAGCTCGCGCATGGCCTGGGCCGGGTAGCGCTCGGCGGTGAGCGGCGCGTGTTCGCGCAACCAGTCGCCGAGGATGTTTTCCGCCCGGATCATGACCGGAGCGATCGGCCAGACGGTGTCGTCGAGGTCGAGGGTGATGGCGCGTACGGGAAAGCTCATGCCGCCATTTTAGCGCGCCGCGGCACGGGGTTTGGGCGATGCCGCGCAGGAAACGCCGATCGGGCGGGCGAGGGAATGTGCTGTGGGCGGCCGCTGCGGGCCCACAGCACTCAGGAAAGCCCATCTACGGATCGAATGGACCGCGGAAGCATCACTCCAGCAGCTTCGACCAGCCTTCGAGGCCCTCGATGCGCGCCAGCACCAGTTTCACGCAGACCAGCATCGGCACGGCAAGCAGCAGGCCGATGATCCCCCACAGCCAACCGAAGAACATCAGCGCCAGGATCAGCACCAGTGGCGACAGCCGCATGCTGCGGCCCAGCACGATCGGGGTGACCGCCTGCGACTCGATCGCGTGCAACAGCAGATAGACGCCGGCCGGCAGCAGCGACGGCAGCAATTCGTCGAACGCGACCAGGCCGGTCATCAGCATGATCAGCATGCCGATCAGCGGGCCGGCGAACGGGGCGAAGTTGAGGATCGCCGCCATCGTGCCCCACAGCAACGACTCCTGCAGCGGCACCCCGAGCGCGTACAACGCGCCGGCCAGGGCCAGGCCGAGGCCGGTGTTGATCAGGCTGATGGTGAGCACGTAGCGCGAGATCTCGCGCTCGATCGAATGCAGGATGTCGATGGTCAGTTTTTTCTGCTGCGGTCCCGGCAGCAGCGCGATCGCATTGCGTTGCAGGGACTCGCCATAGACCATGAAGAAGAAGGTCAGCAGCACCACCGCCAGCACCTGGGCGACGTATTTCGGCGTCGAGGTCAGCGCGCGGTAGGGATCGTTGAGTTCGGTCTTGATCACCTGCACCGGCTTGCTGGTGCTTTCGCCGCCGGCGGCGCGCGCGATGTTCTGCGCGGCGCGGTTGGCTTCCTGCATCGGCTTGGTCATCTCGCGCAATTTCGGCGCCAGCTGTTTCATCTCGCGCGGCACCTGGCGCACCCACTCGCTGGCCGGCTCGACCAGTTGCAGGGCGAGCACGCCGGAAATCGCCAGCCCGCCGACGATCACCGCCACCGCGCCGATCACCCGCGGCAGATAGAGCCGCTGCAGCAGGCGCAGGATCGGGTTGCCGACCAAGGCGAAGAACGCTGCCAGCAGGATCGGCAGGATCAGTTCCTGGGCGGCCCACAGGGTGAAGCCGACCGCGAGCACGGCGAGTACATACAGCGGCACCGGCGCCTTCGGCCGCGGTGCAGGGGCGGGCGCCGCCGCAGGGGCGGGCTCGGGTTCGGCCTCGCCCGGCGGAGGTTCGGCCGAGTCCGGCGAAGTGGGCGGTTGCGGCGGTGCGGAGGCGCTCAAGGCTCGATCGATTCTGTGCGGTCGTTGCGCGCACTGTGCGCCGTCGTCCGCGGCGGCGCCACTGTCGTCAGCCCGGGCGCGACCGAGCCGCTGGCTTCGGCGACGGCCTCGGCGTTGTCGGCGGCCTGTCCGGCCTCGCCGGCGGCACGGCCCGCCTGGTCGGCCGCGCTCTGCGCACTGCTGCCGGCGAACAGCCCCGACAGCATGGTGATGATCTGCATCAGGTTGCTGCTCTTGGCCGCGATCTTGACCGGCTCGGCGCGGCCCATCAGGAAACCGCTGACCAAACCGGCGATGACGATCCGGCCCGGCGTCCAGGCCTCGTGCCAACGCGCCTTCAGCATCGCCTTGCGTTCGAGCGCCTGCTCGTAGCGGCCTTCGAGCAGGTGCTCGCGTTTGTGCACGCGTCGTTGCAGTCGTTCGAACCGGCTCATGGCGCGTTCTCGTGATCCTTCGGGTGGTCCTTGCCGTGATAGCGGGCGGAGTGCCCCGCGTCGGCGGCCAGATGCGCCTGCAGTTCTTCGTCGTCGAGATCGCCCATGCCCAGGCGCCGCAACTGGCGCCGGGTCGCGTGCAAGCGGGTGAATTCGAAGTAGTGCATGGCTTGCCACACCCCGAGCGCGGTCACGACCAGGCTCAGCCCGGCCGCGGCCAGCATCGAGGCCAGCCACGACCAGCCCAGCACGCCCTGCAGCAGCGCGATCAGCGCGGCCATCAGCAGCAGCCAGGATGAGGCGCCGAACACGATCGCCACGCTGACCCAGAGCAGGGCGCGGCCGAGCGCGCTGCGGGCGAGGGCGAAGTCGGCGATGAACAGACCGCGCAGGGCGCGGCCGGTGTCGATCGCCGCCGACAGGCCTTCGCGACCGGCGTCGCGGATCTCGCGATACGAGTCCTCGATCGACGGCCCCCGCCCCTGCCCGGCAGGGTCGGGGCCGTCGTCGCCGCCTGAAGCGGGGTCCGGAGCGTTGCGGCTCGGATCGCTCACGCTTACTTGTCGCCGCTGCGGGCGAGTTTGGCGATGATGAAGCCGGCCGCGAAGGCGACGCCGAACGAAGCCAGCGGCCGTTCGCGCACGAGTTCGGCGGCGCTTTCGATCAGGTCGCGGCCTTTGTCCATCAGCGCATCGACCTGTTCGCGCGCGGCGCCGCCGGCATGTTCGGCGGCGGCGATGCCGGCCAGCGCGCTGTCGGCGAGGTCGGACTTCACATTGGCCTTGCCGAGCTTGAGCTCGTCGCCCGCGACGCCGGCGGCGCTGCGGATGGCTTCGCCTGCGTCGCTGGCGGCCTGCTTGAGGTGGGTGCCGGCCTGGCCGAGATTGGTCTTGATGGCGTCGGTCGAAGTGGGGGTCATCGTGGTGTTCCTCCGTGCTGCATGGATGAACCGCTGAACGAGTCCAGGGTTCTAGCGGGCCGTCGACGTGCCGGGCTGTCCCGGCCCTCGGCGGCATTGATCGGATCGCGCCGCGTTGCGACGCGCATTCATGCCGATGGCAACGGCGCAGGATGCTCCCGCGACGTTACTGCATCTGCAGATCGCCGCGACGATTGCCGCGCACGATTCGCAGTACCAACTGTGCCGGAGCCCGCGTGAAGCTAGCGCGGAAACCCGGAAGATCGTCGAACTGGCCGCTGGTGGCGGCGACGATGACGTCATCCTTGCGCAAGTCGTTCTTCTCGGCGCGGCTGCCGCGGGCCACGCTTTCGACCACCACGCCGGAGAAACCGGACTGGCGCAGGCGTTCGGGCAACTCGGCGAAAGTAGCGCCGCCCAGGCGCGCATCGAGTTCGCCGCCGGCCACCGCCTTGGCTTGTTCGCGCAGGCTGGCGGTGAGCTGCAGCGGCTGGCCGTCGCGCAGCACGTCCAGGGCGATCTTGCTGCCGATCGCCTGCAGGCCTTCGAAATTGCGCAGGGCGTCGCGGCCGTCGACGCGTTGGCCGTTGGCGGTCAGGATCACGTCGCCGGGCTTGAGGCCCGCCGCCGCCGCCGCGCTGCCGGCGAACACGCGCGAGACCAGGGCGCCGCGCGGCTCGCCTAGCTTGAGGCCGGTGGCGAGCTGCGGGGTCACGTCCTGCGATTCCAGGCCCAGGCTGCCGCGGCGCACGACGCCGTTGTTGGCGATCAGTTGGTCCTTGATGTTGCGCGCCAGGTTGGCCGGGATCGCGAAGCCCAGGCCGATGTTGCCGGCCATGCTGCCCTGCGGGTTGAAGCTGGCGGTGTTGATGCCGATCAGCTCGCCGTTGAGGTTGACCAGCGCGCCGCCCGAATTGCCCGGGTTGATCGAGGCGTCGGTCTGGATGAAGTTCTGGTAGCCCAGGCCGCGCAGGCCGCTGCGGCCGACCGCCGAGACGATGCCCGAGGTCACGGTCTGGCCGATGCCGAAGGGGTTGCCGACCGCGACCACGAAATCGCCGACCCGCAGCGCGTCCGAGTCGGCCAGGCTGATCGCGCTGAGGTTCTGCGCCTGCACCCGCATCAGGGCGATGTCGGTGTCGGGGTCGGAGCCGACGAAGTCGGCCTTGATGGTGCGGCCGTCGGCCAGGGTCACCGAGACCTCGTCGGCGCCTTCGATGACGTGGTGGTTGGTCAGCACGTAGCCGTTCTTGGCGTCGATGATCACGCCCGAGCCCAGCGATTCGTTGATCCGCTCCTGCGGGATGTTCGGGAACATGCGGCGGAAGAACGGGTCGTTGGCGAACGGGTTGCGGATGCGCACGGTCTGCTTGGTGTGCACGCTGACCACCGCCGGGGTGACCCGTTGCAGCATCGGCGCCAGCGACGGCACCGGCTGGCCGCCGACCGAGGCCGGCAATGCGCCGGTGGTCGGCAGCGGCAGGGCGGCCGCGGCCGGCGAGGCCTCGGCCGGCGTTTGCAGCCCCTCGCGGATCGCGGTGGCGGCGAAGCCGCCGAAGGCGGCGGCGAGGGCAAGGGTCAGCAGGGTCGGCAAGGGGCGCATCGAGTCGCTGTTCCGGTCAACGGTGGAAGGGAAGGAGAGGGCAATACAGACATCGAGGCGGTCGCGCGGACGATCAAGCCTGCGCGCCGGCACGGGGCTTGGACCGCGGCGTCGCGATCTCGTTCAGTGTCGCGGCCAGTGTCGGAGAATGCGAATAAATAGCCGATGAAGTACCCGCGCGTATCGTCTCGTCGTCGCCTCGCCGCGGCTGGCACGGGGGCTGCGCGGGGGCGCTGCATCCGATCGCGCCGAAATTGGAATGCGTGACCGCGCCGACACCGACAAAGCGTGATAGCCATCAAAAAGCCGTTGACTTCCAGAAACACCGGGCGTAGCTTGAAGTCTCTGCGACGCCACAACATCTAGTGGTCGGCTTCGTAGAAGGAGCCCAAGCGTAGGGGTTCAGCTTGGGTCGGTCGGTGCGTAGCCTTGATAGCGAGCGGGCGCATGACGGGAACAGGCGCGAACCGCAAAGACCAGCCAAATACCGCACGTGGCGCGTAACCAACGCGAACGCGTGCGTCGCCGTCGGCGGGGGGCTGGCGGCGGCTCCGACCCCCGGTTTCGGTTCGCCGGCGCCAGGCGGCAGTACCCGCAACACGCTGTACACGCGCGACTCGTTACATGGATCAGCTGACGGCAGTAGAGCGAACGCAATGCCCCGGTTACCGATTCGACCCAGGTCTCGACGAAGACCCGCTCCACCCGCAACACGCACGACCCCAGACAGACACCGGCTTTAGATAAACCCCGGTTACCACGTACATAAGAAACCACCGATGGCGGGCGCAACCGAACGGCCCGCCGTCAAGATTCAGGAGACGAAACAGGCATGAGCACGGTGCGCCTCGAGGCGGTCAAGAACGCGGTGGCAGATAAAGACATCGCCCTGCAACCCGCGTCCCAGGACATCTGGGACAAGAAATACCGCCTCAAGACCAAGAGCGGCGAAGCAGTCGATAGCGATATCGACGCCACCTACCAGCGCGTGGCACGCGCCCTCGCCGATGCCGAGCCCAGCGCCGAGAAGCAGCAGTACTGGTACGAGCGCTTCGTCTGGGCGTTGCGCCGCGGCGCCATCCCGGCCGGACGCATCACCTCCAACGCCGGCGCGCTGGAGCACAAGCCCGCCACCTCGACGATCAACTGCACGGTCTCGGGCACCATCGAAGACTCGATGGACGGCATCCTGGAGAAGGTCCACGAAGCCGGCCTGACCCTCAAGGCGGGCTGCGGCATCGGCTACGAATTCAGCACCCTGCGACCGCGCGGCGCCTTCGTCGCCGGCGCCGGCGCCTACACCTCCGGTCCGATGTCCTTCATGGATATCTACGACAAGATGTGTTTCACCGTGTCCTCGGCCGGCGGCCGCCGCGGCGCCCAGATGGGCACCTTCGACGTCAGCCACCCGGACGTGAAGGACTTCATCCGCGCCAAGCGCGAAGACGGCCGCCTGCGCCAGTTCAACCTGTCGCTGCTGATCACCGACGGCTTCATGGACGCAGTCAAGACCGATGCCGACTGGCCGCTGGTGTTCCCGGTCAACATCAAGGAACAGGGCGACGTCGACCTGGAAGACCCGAACCAGGTGGTCTGGCGCGACTGGCCGACCACCCGCAACTACGTGGTCCGCGAGGACGGCCTGGTCGCGTGCAAGATCTACGGCCACATCCGCGCCCGCCACCTGTGGGACATGATCATGGTCTCGACGTACGACTACGCCGAGCCCGGGTTCATCCTGATCGACCGCGTCAACGAGATGAACAACAACTGGTGGTGCGAGACCATCCGCGCGACCAACCCCTGCGGCGAGCAGCCGCTGCCTCCGTACGGCGCCTGCCTGCTGGGTTCGGTCAACCTGACCAAGTTCGTCCGCAACGCCTTCACCGAGCGGGCCGAGTTCGATTGGGAGGAATACAAGGAAGTCGTGCGCGTGTTCACCCGCATGCTCGACAACGTGGTCGAGGTCAACGGCCTGCCGCTGGAACAGCAGCGCGCCGAGATCATGCGCAAGCGCCGCCACGGCATGGGTTTCCTCGGCCTGGGCAGCACCGTGACCATGCTGCGCATGAAGTACGGCTCGGCCGAGTCCTGCGAGTTCACCGAGCGCATCGCCCGCGAAATGGCCGTGGCCGGCTGGGAAATGGGCCTGGCCCTGTCCAAGGAGAAGGGCGCCGCCCCGATCATGGAAGAGCGCTTCGCCGTCACCGCCGAGATGCTGCGCAAGCGCCCGGAGATGAAGGCCGACGGCTGGAAGATCGGCCAGGAGATCCCCGGCAAGGTCCTGCACGCCAAGTACTCGCGCTACATGCAGCGGGTGGCCGGCGTGGCCCCGGAGCTGGTCGAGGAACTGGCCGACATCGGCGCCCGCTTCACCCACCACAGCTCGATCGCCCCGACCGGGACCATTTCGCTGTCGCTGGCCAACAACGCCTCCAACGGCATCGAACCCTCGTTCGCCCACCACTACAGCCGCAACGTGATCCGCGAAGGCAAGAAGTCCAAGGAAAAGGTCGACGTCTATTCCTTCGAGCTGCTGGCCTACCGCGAGCTGATCAACACCAAGGCGATGCCGTTCAGCGAGGAAGCCGAGGCCAAGCTGCCCGACTACTTCATTTCCGCCGACGACATCAGCCCGAAGGAACACGTGGACGTGCAGGCGGCCGCGCAGAAGTGGGTCGACAGCTCGATTTCCAAGACCGCGAACGTCCCCACGGACTACCCGTACGAGGACTTCAAGGACATCTACCGCTACGCCCACGAGCAGGGCCTCAAGGGCTGCACCACCTTCCGCTTCAACCCGGCCGCCTTCCAGGGCGTGCTGGTCAAGGAAGCCGACCTGGAAAACACCACCTACCGCTTCGAGCTCGAAGACGGCAGCGTGATCGAGGTCAAGGGCAACGAGCAGATCGAGTACGACGGCGAGATGCACACCGCCGCGAACCTGTTCGACGCGCTCAAGGAAGGTTATTACGGCAAGTTCTGATCGGCGCACTTGAGCGCCCGCCCGGTCCGCCGGGCGCGCGCGGCAGGTGGGTACGATACGCAGTACGGGCACGGCGGCCGTTACGCCGGACGCGGAATTCAGGCCGATTCCGCGTTCCTCCGCCAGGTTTCGCCGCGACGGCCTCGGGCGCGAAAAGCCGACCCCTGTCTACGCCCGCGCAGCAGGTATAGCATCGCTCCGGCAAGACCCCGATTACACGTACCGCGTACGTACCGCCCATTAGAAAAAACGCCCACCAGGAGGGCACCATGAGCAACGGTAATGGAGTGACGGCGACCCTGACCCAGGCCGCCGAGAACGTCAAAGAAACGGCGTCCAACATCGGCAGCGCCATCGCCAACCGCGCCGAGGAAGCCGTGGCTTCGGTCAAGAAGACCGCGACCAAGGCCCGCAAGGCCGCCAAGAAGGCCGTCGGCACGGCCAAGAAGAAGCTCGCGACCGCCAGCGCCAAGGCCAAGAAGGAAGCGACCGCGCTGAAGGCCAAGGCCACCGGCAAGAAGCCGGCCAAGAAGGCGGCGAAGAAGGCCGCCAAGAAAGCGACCAAGAAAGCTACCGCCAAGAAAGCCGTGAAGAAGGCCGCGAAGAAGGCGACCAAGGCGGTCAAGAAGGTAGCGAAGAAGGCAGCCAAGGCCGTCAAGAAGGCGACCGCCAAGAAGGCTCCGGCGAAGAAGGCCGCAGCCAAGAAGGCGACGGCCAAGAAAGCCCCCGCCAAGAAGGGCGCGGTGAAGAAGGCCGCCAAGAAGGCGCCGGCGAAGAAAGCCGCGAAGAAAGCCGCGAAGAAGCGTTGATCGATAGGCGCCTCGCGTTTCCGCCCTCTCCCGCGCCGCGGGAGGGGGTCGGGGCGACGGCCGCCGGCCGGAACGGTCCGGTCCCCGAGTAGGTATCCGCGTCACCCGTTCAGCGCCACCACACAAGAACAAGCACGAAGCACCAGGAGTCGGGCCCATGGCCGTCAAGATCGAAAAGAAAATCAAGGGCTACAGCGTCGTCAGCCTGGAAGACAAGACCAAGGAAGCCGCGAAGGCCTCCGCAGCAGCCAGCGCCGCCGCCAAGGCCGACGAACTGCCGGTGGCCGACGTCATCCAGATGCACGAGCGCATCGAGCGCCCCGAGATCCTGATCGGCTCCACCTACAAGATCAAATCGCCGCTGTTCGAGCACGCCTTGTACGTGACCATCAACGACATCGTCCTCAACGCCGGCACCGAGCACGAGTCGCGCCGTCCCTTCGAGATCTTCATCAACTCGAAGAACATGGACCACTTCCAGTGGATCGTCGCGCTGACCCGCATCATGTCCGCGGTGTTCCGCAAGGGCGGCGACGTCACCTTCCTGGTCGACGAAATGAAGGCCGTGTTCGACCCGCGTGGCGGCTACTTCAAGGCCGGCGGCGTCTACATGCCGTCCCTCGTCGCCGAGATGGGCGCCATCGTCGAGGACCACCTCAAGTCGATCGGCATGATCCACGACCCGGAAATGAGCGACGCCCAGCGCGCCCTCATCGCCGAAAAGCGCGCCGCCTACGAGCAGCGCGGCTCAAAAAAAAACTCTGAGGTAATCCCGGCCGCCTCGCTCGGCGCAGTCGAACCGCGCAGCGAAGACGTCGCGGTAACCGGCGAAGGCGCCTCGTTCCCGCCGACCGCGACCCTGTGCCACAAGTGCAGCACCAAGGCCCTGGTCCTGATGGACGGTTGTGCGACCTGCTTGAATTGCGGGTATTCGAAGTGCGGGTGAGGCATCGCCTCGCGCTTCGAACGGCATAGCCCGATGTTGCGGGCGCCTTAAAACCGCTAGTTGGGCGCCCGGAAGTCGCTAGTACGGCAGAAGCTGTTAGTACCTGTGGGGCTCTCCGGAGCCCCATTTTCTTTTTGACAAACGCTGCCCAAAGCGGACCGTGACGGCTACGAAAGCTTGGGTTCGGTGCTCTCAAGCGCTGGGTAGCCCATGTCTCCGGAACGTCTCAACGACGGAGATTTGCCTGGGGCACACTAGGCAACGGGGGTATCCGCTGAATGTCCGCGCAGAACCTGGAACCTGCGCACCATTGCAAACATAAGCATGTCCTGGACCGAGAAACAGGGCAGTGGGTGGCCCTGGTCCAGTACATGCCGCGGATGGAATTGTGGCGCTACTTTTGAGCGCTGCACCTTAAGACCGACTTCATGCCGCGCTGCCCGGCTACTTGCGCGATACCTGTACTCAGGCACGGATACCTCCGGCAAGGGACGCGACCCTCATAGCCGCCTTCAAAATCATGCGCACTCAGTACACCGTCGCTACACCCCAAATGGATTCGACCACATTCAACAAGGAGAGCCCGCAGTGATCAGCAACACGATGAAGGTATCGTTTGGCATGGCCATCAGCGCCATCAGCGCCATCAGCGCATTTGCAACGCCCGCACAGGCCGCATCGCTGGACCCCACGTTCGGTTCGGCAGGCACCACCTCCACCGCATTCGGCAATTACGGTGCCGCCGCGCGGGTGGTTATCCAACCGGACGGACGGATCGTCGCCGCCGGGCAGGACGCCCTCGGCGACTTCGCACTGGCGCGCTATACGACCGCTGGTGCGCTGGATACGAGCTTCAATGGCACCGGCAAGGTCGCCACCACGCCGTCCGGCAGCTGCTCGGGACAGGCGCGCGCACTCGCCCTGCAGGCGGATGGCAAGATCGTCGTTGCAGGTACCTCGTGTCCGAACTTCACCTCCAGCCGCAACTTCACCGTGTATCGCTACAACACGGATGGTTCGCTGGACACCGCCTTCGGCAGCTCGGGCAAGGCGACCGTCAATTTCTACGCGGGGGCTTCGGAAGCCTATGCCGTTGCCGTACAGGGCAGCTCGATCTGGGTTGCGGGCTATGCCGGTTCCGGTTTTGCGCTGGCGCGCCTTACCAGCGGCGGGACCTTGGATTACAGCTTCGGCAGCGGTTCCGGTACCGTGACCTCGGCGGTCGGCACCGGCTCTGCCTTCGCCAACAGCCTGGCCATCCAGGCGGACGGCAAACCCGTGTTGGCCGGCTACGCGTCGAGCGGCGGCACTGTATTCGCGTTGACGCGCTACACCACGAATGGCGCGCTGGACACCACGTTCGGCGCCGGCGGTAAAGTTCTGACCAATGTGGGCGGCACTTCCACCGGCAACTCCGCCATCGCCACTTCGCTGGCGATTCAAAGCGATGGCAACATCGTCGCCGCTGGCTACGCGAAAAGCACGAGCGCAGGCTACTACCGATTTGCTGCCGTTCGTTACACGAGCACCGGCGCGCTGGACAGCTACTTTGGATCCGGCACCGGCAAGGTCCTTACCGCCATCGGTAGCGGCGATGCGATCGGTAGCGATGTCGCCATCGACGCCAACGGAGGAATCATTATCGGCGGCTACTCCACTGCGAGCAGCTACCGGCAGTTGACCTTGAATCGCTACGACCAGTTCGGCAACCAGGACGTCAGCTTCGGGCCTGTCGCCACCACCGTCGGTAGCGCGAATGCCGCTGTTCAAGGGCTCGCCCTACAAGGCGACGGCAAAGTCGTCGTAGCGGGCTATGGCAACTCGCCGGTGACCTTCGTTGTTGCGCGCTACCAATAAGCTGTCGCTCGAAATCGCCAGCCTCAACGGCAGCATCGGCAAAGCTCCCTCTCGCCCACAGCGGGGGGAGGGGGCCTCCTGGGAAAACCCATTCTGTGTGGGTCCCTGAAGGCGCTAATTGGGCGCACGGCCGTTGTCGGTAACCAGATGGGGCTCTGTGGAGCCCCATTTCCCCTTCCGGCAGACGACTTGCGACTGAAGAGCAGTCTCGCAAGCCCCGGTTTGTCCAGCCATGTCGAAGGCATCATCCGCCTCGACTTCGAGGTGGCGGCCGGAAGCGGACCCGCCAACTGAAGTCGATGTCGGATTGATCAGATCCCCATATGCTTGAGCGTGGCTGAGGCGTTCCGCAGAACCGACGGTGCCTGTCTTCATAGCCTCCTCACTCCTGGATGAGAGAAGCAGGTGCGTCGGTGCAGCGACGTATCGTGGCCGTTACACAGGGCATTGGCCCAACCAGCACCGTCCACGACCCCAAATGGACATAATGCGAGACCTCGTACTCCCTCCGGCAATGATCCTCTCGACGCTAGTTCGCTCCTTGGACATCGACCCGGCCTCGCATCCCCGGGGGCAGCCGCATATCAGCTCGGCCAGCGGCCTGACGATCGTGGGCGATTGGTTCTATATCGTCGCCGACGACGAGAATCACCTGGTCGCATTGCGAAGCAACGATGTGGAAGCCGGAGCGTTGCGGATGCAGCCGCTCCTGGAGGCGCGGCTGCCGACGGATCCCGCAGAGCGAAAGCGCCGGAAGAGAGACCTGGAGGCGCTCGTCCACGTGCCTGGGGACGAGGACCGTCCGCCGATGTTGGTTGCCTGGGGCTCCGGTTCGCGTGCGCAACGCGACTTCGCTTATGTCGTCGATCTCAGCGCGAACGGCAGCCTTGCCAGCGCCGCGCGAGCGGTTTCCCTGACGCGATTGCACGACGTGCTGCGCAGTCACGTCGGAGAGCTGAACATCGAGGCCGGACTCGTCCGGGGCGATGACTTGTACTTGTTCAGCCGGGCAAACCGGAGCGTGCCGGTAAACGGCTGCTTTCGCCTCGACCTGGGCCTGGCGATCAATTTCCTGTTGGCCGATGAAGACGCGGTGGAGGTGCCCCCGGTGCGTTTCACCGAACTCGGTCTGGGCCGAATCGGCGAAGTGCCTGTCGGCATTACCGATGCGACGCTCCTCAAGGCCGGCGGTTGGCTGCTCAGCGCCGTGGCGGAAAATACCTCGAGCGCCTACGACGACGGCCGATGCGCTGGGGCTGTGTTGGTGGCCTGCGACCCGAGCGGCAAGGTGGCATGGACGGGACAGCTGGATGGCGGCTTCAAGGTGGAGGGAATCGCCTTCGATGAGCAAGGCACGCTTTGGCTGACGACCGATGCCGACGACCCCGGCGTGCCATCAGGACTCCGTCGTCTGCGATGGCCCCCACCCGGGTACTGCCTGTAGGCGCGATAGCTCGATCGACAGCTCGATCGACGAGGTCGCAAACGCCTGGCAGGATGGCGCTATGCGCGACTCGACCCGGACATGAGGTGCAATGAATGTTCAAGGTAACCCTCACCACGCTCTTCTACCTCGCCAGTTGTGCCGTCCTGTTTGCGGCCCACACGATCGCGTCCGGCGTACTGGCCAGCTATAGCTCGGCTTATCCGGCGTCTCTCGGAAGTCATGCGCCCGCGTTCTCGGTCACGGCCGTGTCGCTGATGCAGAACAGCGCGTGGCTGTGTTTCGGCGCGCTGCTGATGTCGGCCGCGCTGGCGCTGGTGACCTTGCTTCGCGCCAAGTCGCGCGAGTCGAAGCTGTATTGGGTTTCGTCGCTCGCCATCGTCAATTATCACGTTGGCGTTTTCCTGCTCGGGGCCGTGGCGGTCGGGTTCTTCGTGCTGCCGAAGCTCGCCAGTAGCTTCTGATGGATCGGTGTCGATGGCCTGGCGGTTCGCTAGTCGCGGATCATATGGCCACTCCGAACGGCCGGCTCCCCGCACCGAAGCAGTCACAAACGCCGGAGACCGCGGCGAGGTAGCCTGTCCTCATGGACTCCCTGATCGCCGCCTCCGCACGCGCCCTCGCCGCCGGCGATGCGCTCGGTGCGCTCAAGCGGGTGGCGTTGCGCGAGGATCCGCCGGCCTTGGCCCTGCGCGGTATCGCCATGGCCCAGCTTGGGGAGCATCCTCGCGCCCGTGAGCTGTTGCGGCGCGCGGTGCGCGGTTTCGGCAGCCATGAGGAATTGGCGCGGGCGCGCTGCGTGGTGGCCGAGGCCGAGGTGGCGCTGGCGATGCGCGATCTCGGCGGTTCGCCGCGGGCGCTGACGGCCGCGGCGGCAATCTTGGAAGCGCGCGCCGATCATGCCAATGCCTTGCAGGCGTGGTTGATCGCGGCGCGCCGTCTGTTGTTGCTCGGCCGGCTCGATGAGGCCGCGGCTGCGTTGGCCAAGCTCGACGCGCAGCCGCTGCCGCCCTCGCTGGTGGCCATGGCCGAACTCACTTCCGCCGAGTTGTCGCTGCGGTCGCTGCAGACCGAGACCGCACGCGCGGCACTCGATCGCGCGCAGACCGCCGCGGCTCGCGCCGGCGTGCCGGCCTTGTTGGCCGAAGTAACCGAAGCGAGGCGGGCGCTGGATCGTCCCGCCGCTCGCCGGCTTTCCGCCGACGGCGAGCAGGCGCTGCGTCTCGACGAAGTCGCCGCGCTGTTGCAATCGGATGCGCTGGTGGTCGACGCCTGCCGCCGCGGCATTCGCGCCGCAGGCGCATGGCAAGCGCTGACGCGGCGGCCGGTATTGTTCGCCTTGGCGCTCGCGCTCGCCGAGGCCTGGCCGGGCGATGTCGAGCGGGAAGTCCTGATCGAACGGGCCTTCCACACCCGCCGTCCCGACGAAACCCATCGCGCGCGGCTGCGGGTCGAGATCGGCCGCCTGCGTTCCTTGCTCGGGACGTTGGCGCAGATCGAGGCGACGACGCGCGGCTTCGTCCTCAAGCCGCTTGAGGCGCGCGAGGTCGTGGTGCTGGCGCCGCCGATCGACGGCGAACAGGCCTCGCTGGTGGCGTTGCTGTCCGACGGAGCGGCCTGGTCGACTTCGGCGCTGTCGCTGGCGTTGGGGGCCAGTCAGCGCACCGTCCAGCGCGCGCTGGCCGAACTCGAAGCCACCGGACGGGTGCGCTCGATCGGCCGGGCGCGGGCCCAGCGTTGGCTGGCGCCACCCCTGGCCGGATTCACGACGATCTTGTTACTCCCTGCTGGGTTGCCGATTGAATAGAGTCTTTCCACGGCGCCGATCCGTGTTGCGCCACGAGGAGTCAGCCATGAGCAGCAAGACCCAACCACTGCACAGCTCCAAGGTCGGCACGCGCACGGCGGAGATCGTGCGCGAGTACGGCCCGTTCGGCGGTTCCGACCGCGTAGGCGGCGTGACCCACGACGGCCGTCGGGTCTGGGCCGCCACCGGCACCAAACTGGTCGCCTTCGACCCCGCGAGCGGTGAGCCGATGGACTCGCTCGACGTCGCCTGCGATGCCGGCACGGCCTTCGACGGCACCTACCTGTACCAGATCGCCGAGGCCCGCATCGACAAGATCGAGCCTGCCACCGGCAAGGTCGTGGCCTCGATTCCGGCGCCGGGCAACGGCGGCGATTCGGGGCTCACCTGGGCCGAGGGCAGCCTGTGGGTAGGTCAGTACCGCGATCGCAAGATCCACCAGGTCGATCCGAAAACCGGCGCGGTGATTCGTTCGATCGAGTCCAACCGCTTCGTCACCGGCGTGACCTGGGTCGATGGCGAGCTGTGGCACGCCACCTGGGAAGGCGACGACAGCGAGCTCCGCCGCATCGACCCCGCCGACGGCACCGTGCTGGAGCGACTGGAGATGCCGCCGGGCATCAACGTCAGCGGGCTCGAATCCGATGGCGCCGACCTGTTCTATTGCGGCGGCGGAGGCAGCGGAAAAGTCCGCGCCGTGCGGCGCCCGAAACGCGCCGCGGCCTGATCGCGGGCCGCTCATCCGCCGTCGCCACAGGCGGCGGACCGCGAAGCGGCATCGCTCGCTTGGCCGGTCTTGAATACGCGACAGCGGCCAAGCCATAGCCGTAGCGAACCTTCGTAACGAGTTCAGCGAAACGAACTCAACGAAGCGAACCCAATGAAACGAATTCCGCGAGCCGGCGAACCCGCCTGTGCCGATGGACGGGTTCGCCTCGACGATCGAGTATTGGACGCAACCGCCATGCCACGCGGTGTGGCGGAGCATTGGCCGAAATCAACGGCTCTTCGAGCCTGGGAGCACAGCATGAACACCGTCACTGCCGAATTGAATGCAATCCATCATCCCGTCGTATCCAGGGACCGCTGGATGGACGAACGCATGAAGTTGCTGGCGCGCGAGAAGGAACTGACCCGCCTCGGCGACGAGATCGCCAACGCGCGACGCGCGCTGCCCTGGGTGCGCATCGACAAGGACTATGTCTTCGATACCCTGCAAGGCCCGCGCCGCCTCGCCGAACTGTTCGACGGCCGCCGCCAGTTGCTGGTGCAGCATTTCATGTTCGCGCCGGGCTGGGAGCAGGGCTGCAAGAGCTGTTCCTACATGGCCGACCACAACGACGGCGCGAACCCGCACCTCGCGCAGCGCGACGTCACCCTGGTGGTCGTCTCGCGCGCGCCGCTGGCCGATATCGAACGCTTCCGCCAGCGCATGGGCTGGCAGTTCCCTTGGGTGTCGTCGCACGGCAACGACTTCAATCATGATTTCGGCGTCAGCTTCACCGCCGAGGAAGTCGCAAGCGGCGAGGTGCCCTACAACTACACCGTGCAGCCGTTCCCGCACGTGGAAGCGCCCGGCGTCAGCGTGTTCTACAAGGACGAGGCCGGGGAAGTCTTCCACACCTATTCGCGATTCGGACGTGGCGTGGAAGTGATGATGGGTGCGTATCCGCTGATCGATCTCACGCCCAAGGGTCGCAACGAAGAGGCCTTGAGCTATCCGATGGAATGGGTGCGGCATCACGACCGCTACGAGCCCGCAGCGGCGGCGACGCCGGCGGCCGCGCCCGGTTCGTGCTGCCAGACGCACGACTGAGCCGATCCGCTCCACTTCGAGGGAGGCGTCATGGCGAGTCTGTGGCCGTGGATGGTGGTCGCCGGGCTCGGTGCCCTGCACGGGCTGAGTCCGGCGACCGGCTGGATGTTCGCCGCCGCCTGCGGCGTGCGCGACAGGACCCAGGTCCGGCGCACGCTGCTGCCGATCGCGATCGGCCACGTCGTGTCGATCGCGATCGTGGCCTATGCGTTCGCGCAGGGGCTGCAGATGGACCGTGCGCAAGTCCAGGGCGTCGCCGGCGCCTTGCTGGTCTGCGTGGCCTCGTACCGTTGTTTGCGTGGCGACAGACGGCCCGCGCCGCAGTGGGCGAACGCGGGCCGTGTCGGCATTGCGTGCTGGTCGTTCCTGATGGCGACCACGCACGGCAGCGGCTTGATGCTGGTGCCGGCGTTGGTGCCGATGTGTCTGTCCGGTAGCCCGGCGCGTGAGATCACCGCATCGGGTTCGTTGATCCTGGCGTTCGCCGCTGTCGCCCTGCACATGGCGGCGACCCTGGCCACCACCGGTGTCATTGCCGCCGCGGTGTCGCGCGGCGTCGCGAGCCAAGCCCATCGGCTCGGCAGTGCTGCGGCCAACCGGGCCTGGACCGCAGTCATGGCGATCACCGGCGTGTTGTTGATCGTGATGCGTTGATTCGAGCAGGCGCGCTGCAGGTTCGCCTGCAGCCGCTGCGCTGCGTCGATTTCACAACGCGACGGCCTCCGCGTTTCTACCGGACGAGCCTGTGCCGTCGTACGACTCCGTATTCCAGTCCCTCCGCGATGGGACGGTGCGACGGCGGCCGCTTCGGACCGCTGCGCACCGTGAGAGCGATGTGTCCTGTGCGGTATCCGGTTTCGATCGCCGATTCCACAGACCCGACAGGTACCCATCATGAGCAGAATCATCTACACCGGCGCGCCCGCCAATCCGCGCTGGAGCACGAACCAGCCCATCTTCCTGGGCGCGCAGTATCAGGCCGGCCCGGTGGCGGTCCGGCAGATCGCCAACTTCGGTGCCTCTTCGGCTGCGGCCGTGCTCGGGCCCGACCTGATCATGCCGGGGCAGCAGGGCAACAACGTGCCGACCGCCGGCGGAGCGCCCTGGGACCAGTTGCTGGTCGGCGGACCGCCGTTGACCTTCACCCAGGACAACACCAACAACTGGATTCGCGGCCATCTGATCAATGGACGCTGGGGCGGCCCGGGCAATACCTGGCAGAACCTGGTGCCGCTCACGGCCACCGCGAACGCCAACCATGCGACGGTCGAAGGCTATATGGATGCCTTCCTCGCCGCGAGTTACGCGTATGAGACCAGCGGCCAGCGCGATGCTTGGTACGGCCTGTACTACTGCGTGCAGAGCTCGGCGAATCCGTTCTCGGATCCGACGACGACCAACAATCAGAACCTGTATTCGTATGCGCCCGAGTTCATCCGCATCCTCTGGCGCGCCGTAAGGATAGTGAAACCGGTCAACGTGTCGACCGCGACGGCGGCGGCGAATATCGGCGCCTATCCGATGAATGCGGTGGCCGCCTTTCCGGGGGGATTCGTGGTGCCTGCCTTGCCTTACGCGATGAACGGCAATGCCACGCTGCCTCCGGGTAATGCCGCCGGCGGAGCGGTGCTCGGCGCTATACCGGCCGGCTTTCCGGCCGCGCAGGCGAACGGCTTCGACGGCGGCATCGAGATCCACCAGAACTGAGTTCGTCGGCGTGCGAAGGCGGCGGTCACGCCGTGCACCTGCGGAGGCGATCACGTAAATGCAAGGCGCAGCCGAATCAGGACACCGCGCCCGATGCGTGCGCATCCGGGCAGGCCGTCGCCGCGCGACGGCCTTGCGTCCATCTGCGAGGACGACCTCCGCTGCGCACACTCGCCCAGTGTGGGAGTAATGTGTCGTTCGTGATATCCGGTGCCGATGCCGGGTGCATGACCGACAGGAAGCCTCCATGAGCAGGATCGTCTTTACCGGTGCGCCCAACAACCCACACTGGACCACCAACCAGCCCATTTTCATCGCGACCCAGTATCTAACCGGACCGGTAGCGACCCGCCAAGCCACCAACTTCGGTGCCTCATCGGCCACGGCCATACTCGGCCCCGATTTGATCATGCCCGGGCAACAGGGCAACAACATCGCGACGGCGCTCGGTGCGCCGTGGAGTGAGTTGCTCGCCGGCGGACCGCCGCTGACCTTCGTGCAGGACCCGACGCGCGCCTGGATCCGCGCGCACCTCATCAACGGGCGTTGGGGCGGCGCCGGCAATACCTGGCAGAACCTCGTGCCGCTGATCTCGCCGGCGTATGCGAATCGGGCGACAGTCGAAGGCTATATGGACGCTTTTCTTGCCGCGAGCTATCGGTTCGAAATGGGCGGCCAGAGCAATGTTTGGTATGGCATTTATTATTGCGTGCAGAGCTCGGCGAAGCCGTTCTCGAATGCGACGGCGACCAACAACCAGAACCTGTATTCGTACGCGCCCGAATTCGTTCGCATTGTCTGGCGTGCGGTGAGGATAACGAAACCGGTCAACGTGTCGTCCGCATCGGTAGCGGCCGACCTGAGTACGTATCCGATGAGCGCGGTGCCGTCGTTTCCGCCGGGCTTCCTACGGCCCGAACTGCCTGCCGCCATGAACGGTGCAAGGGCGTTGCCGCAAGGCAAGGTGGCCGGTGGCGCCGTGCTCGGCGCGCTTCCGGGCAACGTCCCGGCTGCGCAGGCGAATGGCTTCGATGGCGAGATCGAGATCCACCAGGACTGAGTAAGCGCGGGCGACTGGGTAGACGGTGGCGCCGCAGGTGTCTGCGATTGCGGCAACGGCTCGGGCGGCGGCATGCCGTGCATCGCCCTACAACGCTAAAGGCGGAATGGAGCCGCACAGCGCGCGCGCCTGCAATGAGCGTCGCTGGGCCAGGTGCGGCCGGGGCTTGGCCCGGCCGTTCACTTCTTCTTTTTCTTCTTCGCCTTCGACTTGCCTTTGGCGGCTTTGGCCTTCTTCTGCGCCGCCTGCTTGGCGCGCACGCTTGCGATCTCCGCCGGCAGCTCGCGCTGCAGCAGGGCGAGAAACTCCGTCACCGGTTTGCTGTCGATCGGCTTGCCGTCGAGGGTCGTCGCGGTGACCCGGGTGGTGGTGCGTTTGATCGTGTCCGACAACAGCATCGACTTGGTCAGCGCCATGAACGCGACCCCGCGATAACGCAGGCTGTAGAGATCCATCATCTGCGCCCGGCCTTCGTACTCGACGCCGTGCGTGCGAACCGCGATCTGGCCGAGCGCGTTCCAGGTGTCGAGCTTGTCGGCCTCGATCAGGAACTCGCCGGTCGTGACGCTCGGCGGCAGGGGCGCCTCGATCGGCAGCGTCTTCTCGGGCGTGCGTTCGTCCGGGCCGGTGCGGCAAGCCGCGAGCGACAATGCGAGCAGGCACAGGCAGGCTAATTTTCTGGGCATGGCGCGGCATCCATCGAAGCAGGCGTCTTGTTTACGCCTTCGTGCGTGAACGCGGGCGAAGGCAGGCGGCGCCGTATCCGCTGGCAGGCCGGGCGGCGTCGATGAGAGCCTAATCCATCGCTCGCCGCGATGCCCGTGGGAGGCATTCGCGATGCCCCGCCCGTGGACTTGCCGCGGCCTCAGCGGCGCAAGACCGGCTGTTATGATCCGCGCGGGGGTGCGGGCGCTTCGGAAGTCGATGCACGGGCGCGAGTGCGGCCTGCAGCATGGCCGCCCCGGGCCGGACTATTCAGACGAGAGACTGTATGAGCAGGGACGTTCTGTTTTCCTTGATGTGGTTCGTCGCCGCGACGGCGTCGCCTTGCGCGATGGCGCAGGACCGCAGCGACACCGAAGGCCCGGCGGCTGCCGCGGCGGCTGCCGCCGCCGCGGAGTCGGCCAGGAACGCCGCGATCGCCGCCGCCGAAGCCGCTGCCGCCGCGTCCTATCCCAGCGTTCCGAAGTTGAACATCCGCTGGGACTGCGGCGAGTGCGAGCACAACGACAAAGTGCCGCCACTGATCGAGCAGGCCTACGCCGAGCAGGCGGCCGAGCATTGGATGAGCGTGTCGAAGACCGACGTGGCCGAGGTCGCCATCGTCGACATCCGCCAGCGTCCGCCCGGGGTGCGGGTGATGTTCGGGGTCATGGCAGGCCGCGACCGGCTCGGCCTGCGGGTGCGGCACGGCGGCAAGGAGTTCGAAGTCTCCGACACCTCGGCCAATATCGTCATGGGCCTCAACCACCTTTCTGCCTCGGTCGGCGAGAGCGTGTTCAAGGAACTGGCGAGGGTGGCAGACGAGTAAGTCGTCGGCGCGGAAGAGCGGTCGTCGATTTTTGATTCCCGACTCCCGACTCCTCATGCGAAGGGCTCCCATGGGAGCCCTTCGTTTTTCGGTAGCGCCCTGAGATCGAACGTTCCCTAAGCGCGATCGCTGGCGAACGCTCCCGCACCGATGCAGAGCGGTCCGGCCGGATGCCGCTCAGAAGTTTCGCGACAGGCCCATGAACACGCTGCCGACGCCTTCGGTGCCGTCTTCGACCAGCGGGCTGTCCTGGATTTCGTCGGGCAGTACCTGGTAGCTCAGGTTGGCGATGAATCGCCATTTCTTCGCGAACGGCTTGGCGAGCATGATGCCGGCGTGCGGAATCGCGACGCTGCCGGGGCGGTAGCTGACCACGCCGCGGGCGATTTCCTCATCGAGCGTGCCGTAGTAGTAGTTGGCCAAGTCCTTGGACCAGACCGAGACGCCCACGCTCGGCGTGAACAGCATGCCGCCGGCCTGGAATGGGTAGTTGTAGCTGAGGTCGGCTTCGTAGCCGCCGCTTTTGTCGGCGATGTCGGCCTTCAACGCCAGGGTGACCTCGCCCGCGGCGCCGCGCCAACTGGCGGCGAGCCCGGCATCGATGCTGTCGTCGCGGTCTTCGAGCAGGTTGCGGTCGATGCCGCGCCGCGCCAACGCCGCGGCGCCGAAGTCGTCGGCGTCCATCGCATCGAGGCGGCCGGCGATGAAACCGTCGAGCACGAAGCCGTCGCGTTTGAGCAAGTGGTAGCCGGCGTCGAGGCCGCGCCAGTAAAAGCGTTCGCCTTCATAGCCGGCGAACGGCACCACCCGGCTGTGATTGCCTTCGCCGGCGTAGACCTCGGTGCGGACGCCGGCGGCGATGCCGACGCTCCAGCGCGAAGGCGGTACGTCGGCGCGTTGTTCGCCGTCGACCTGGGATACCTGGGCGTACAGTCCGAACGGAAGCAGCAGCACGAGCGACGAAGCGATCCGGGCGATGCGCATGACGAGAAGTCCTGGGGAGGCGTGGGGGAGGGCGCGGCGCGACAGGCCGAGCGCCGAAACCGTAGCGGCCCGGGGTTAAGACTTGTTTAAGCGCGCCGGCCTGGATGCGGTGCACTCTGGGTCGCGGGCGCGGAGGCATTGCTCAGGCGCGAGTCGCGATGCGGCGGTGTACGGCGAACGCTGCGTTGGCCTTCGACGGTGCGCCATGCAGGCGGGGGTTCCGTCGTCGATCGTATGGCTGCGCGGTCGCGGCCGCTCAGGTGCAGGCGGCCCGATCCGTTCGATGACGGATCGGGCCGGCCCGGATGCGCGTGTGCTTGGCGAGGTGAGGCGGTTACTGCCGAACGGAGTGTTCGATGGTCGCGATCAATGCCCGGTTTCGAACACGCCGGCGCCGATCAGGTCGCGGACGATGGATTCGATGGCCTGCTGGCCCTTGACCGAGTTGCCGGCGGCGTCGAGCGGCGGGGCAAAGGTGGCGATGGCGAACTTGCCCGGCGCGACTGCGACGATACCGCCGCCGACGCCGGACTTGGCCGGCAGGCCGACGTTCCAGGTCCAGGCGCCGGTGGTTTCGTACAGGCCGGTGGTCGACATCACCGCGAGCGTTCTCTCGGCGGTGTCCGAAGCGACGATGCGCTTGCCGGTGACCGGGTTGCTGCCGCCGTTGGCCAGGGTTGCGCCCATCACCGCGAGGTCCTGGGCGGTGACGTTGATCGAACACTGGCGGGTGTACAGGTCGAGGGCGACTTCCGGATCGCCGTCGAGCGTGCCGTAGCCTTTCAACAGGCGCGCGATCGCGCGGTTGTGTTCGTTGCTGCTGGCTTCGGATTCATAGACGACTTGGTTGAGGCTGAGCGTGCGGCCGGCGTAGTCGTTCATCAGCTGCGAGATCGTCGCCCAGCGCGCCGCCGGTTCGGCCGGTTCGATCCAGCTGTCGATGGCGATCGCGCCGGCGTTGACCAGCGGGTTCATCGCCGGCTTGGTCTGGGCGTGGGTTTCCAGCGCCAGAATGGAGTTGAACGGCATGCCGGTCTGGTTGACGCCGATCTTGTCCTCGAGCCACTGCTCGCCTTTCTTCTCGATCACCCACGACGCGGCGAACGGCTTGGACACCGATTCGATGGCGAAATCGACGCCGGCGTCGCCGATCGTGTAGACCTTGCCTTCCACCGTGACCACGGCGATGCCGAACAGGCCCGAGGGCACTTCGGCGAGGGCCGGAATGTAGTCGGCGTTCTTGCCCGCGGTGTTGTCCTTGGCCGCCGCATAGGCCTTGTCGACCGCGGCCTTGATCCGCGCCTGCGACGGAATATCGGATGCCGCGTATGCCGACCACGGCCCGGTCAGCAAGGCCAATGCGCAGACGAGCGCGGTGCGGATACGACGGGCGCGCGTTGCGGGGCGAACGTAAGCGGTCATGCGGCTTCCTTGGGGCTGAGCGATCGGAACGCGGCAACGCGAAGCCTGGGCTCGGTCGATGCGCGGCAGGTGCGGGATGGCGGTGCCTTGCGCTTGCGGGCACAGGCCCGGCCGCACGGGCTGGGCACAGGGTAGTCGAACCGATCGGCCGCGGCGCATCGGCCGGCGATCGAGTGCGGCAGCCTGGCCGTGTTAGCGGCGTTTGCGGACTTCCCGCTCCGGTCCGCCGGACCGGAGCGATCTGGGCGCTGCCGGCCGTTCGCTCAGGCGACCGCTGCGGCCACGGTGTCCTGCTCCGGCGTAGACAACATTTCCTTTTCGTAGCGCTGCATCAGCCGGTACAGGCGCTCGGCGGTGTCGACGATCTGCGCATCGGTGTACGGCGGCGGCAGCGCCGGGATCGGGGTCGGGAAACTGGCATCGGTGACCAGCAGATTGGTCAGCTCGCAACCGTCGTGTTCCAGATCGTAGAGCTCCCACTGATCGGCTTCGACGCCGCTCGGGTCCCAATAGCGCGCCAACTTCCACTCGCCCGAACGCACGCAGCGCACATGGTTGGGCTGGCGCACCGGGCCCGGGGCGAGCTGCGGCACCGGACCGTTGTAGGGCAGGGGGCTGCTGCCGTCGCGCACCACCTCGACCATCTCGAGGAAGGTCTTGAACTCGCGGTCGGAATGCAGCTGATGCGGGTCGAGGTGGCCGCGCAGGCGCTCGGTGATCTCGTCGTCGGTGGCGAACAGGATGCCTTCACGCGGACGGCCGTCGGGTTCCTTCGGCACGGTTTCGCGGCCATGGATCACCGGGCTCAGGTCGACGCCGGGGAACGGCGGCACCGGCCGCGTCTGGCGCAGGGTTTCGCGGATTTGCGCGACCTCGTGCTCGCGCACCCCGGCCAGGCCGAGCAGGGTCGGCACGATGTCGACATGGCTGGTCAGCGCGTCGATCTGGCGCATGTCGGCCTGCGTATTGACCCGCGGCGAGTGGATCACCACCGGCACGTGCAGGGCTTCCTGATAGGCCGTATGCCATTTCTCGATCATGTAGCCATGCGCGGCGCCGTACTCGCCGTGGTCGGCCAGGAACACGACGATGGTGTTCTCGCGCTGCCCGGATTCGTCGAGCGCGTCGAGCACCCGCTTGATGTGTCCGTCGACCAGGTGCTGCAGCCAGGCGTAGTACTGGATGAAGCGCAGCGCGGCCAGCTCGGGGTCGCGGGTCAGCTGGAACGGAATGCCCGCGGCCAGCGCGGCATTGACCGCGTCGAGGCCGGCTTGGTCCTGCGCGGCCAGTCCGCTCTTGGACGCCAGCGCGAGCCCCATTTTGTAGGCGTAGTCGAATTGGCAACTCGGCTTGTTGAGCAGCGCCTCGTCCAGGCTCGGCGGCAGGTTCGCATTGTCCTGCGGAAACCCCTGCGGATTGAGTTCGAACTGCAGGCTGCCGGCGGTCGGCGGATTGCTGCGCGTACCTTGCGCAGGCACCGGCAGCGGACCGAGCGGCGGCGCGTTCGGGTCGAGCCCGCGCGGCAAACCCGGATAGGTCGCGATGTCGTGCGGATTGGCGAACGAAGCGACCGCGAGCCAGGGCTTCGGGTCGGTGCTCGGGTCGGGCGCGAGCGGATGGCTTTGATCGTGTTGCGCGAGTTTACGGTTGTACGGCAGGCCCAGGCCCTGGCCGCGCAGGAAGCCGCAGACCAGATCGCAAAAGCCGATGTCGCGATAGGCGCCGAGGTTGTTGACGCTCGATCCGTGAGGCTCGGGCCACGACAGTTCCCAGTCGTCGAAGCCGTATTCCTGCAGGCTGTGGCCGGGCGGATTGCTGATGTGCCACTTGCCGAAGTAATGGGTCTTGTAACCGGCGCCGCGGAACCAATGGCCGAGGGTCGGAATGCCGTCGGCGGCGAGCCACGGAAACTCGGCGGCATCGCCGTTCTTGAACAAACCATCGGTCTGGGTCACGCCGGTGCGCGCGCCGTACTGGCCGGTCATCAGCGCGGTGCGGCTCGGGATACAGGCCGAGGAGGCGATGGTGTGGCGGCGCAGCACCACCGAATGCTCGCGCAGCGACCACAGCCCGGGAAAGAACTCGCGATAGGGATTGTCGGCGCCGGGCTCGCCCTGGAAACCGACGATCTCCTTCAGGCCGGGCGCGAAGCCGCCGTCGGGGCCATAGGCGAAGCGTGGGAAGCGGAACTGGTCGACGAGAATGACGAGCAGGTTCGGCTGGCCGGGCGGGGTAGGCGGGGTAGGCGAGTGGGGCATGACGTCCTCGTGGCGAACTTGCGGATGGCGGGAGGGACGCCCGGGTCGGGTCGATTCGAGCGGTCGCGCTGCGGCGGCGACATAAGCAACAGACGCGGCTCACAGTCCACGGCGGCCATCGCGCGCTTTATCGCCCCGGGGAATGTGGCGCCGGTCACAACATCGTCGCCTCGGCGGGCAGGCTCCATGCAGAGATACGACACGGTCTGTGCGGGCCACCCGAACAGTTTCGCTACAGCTTCGGATGCGCCGGCGGGCGATCATGCGAGCCCGCGACCGGACGGCGCGGCCGTCGCCGGGCTCGACTCGCGCAGGGGTCTCGATAGACTGGGCGATCGACGCCGCCGGAGTGCGTGCGTCCACTCAGCGAACAGGATCATTGCGATGTCCCGAATCGATACCGCCCGCCTGCGCACGGCGTTGGCGGCTGCGTTGTTGTTCAGCGCCTGCCAAGGCATGGCCGAGGTCGCGCCGGCGCCGAAGTCGTCGCCCAGCGCAACGCGGCCCAAGGCGGCATCGGGCACCGTCGCGGACACCGCCCTAACCTGGCGGCGTTTGAACACCGAAGCGTTTTCGCGCAAGCAGGACGATATCTACTTCGTTGATCGTTCGACCGGCTGGTACGGCAACGGCAAGGGCCTGGTCTACAAGACCGTCGACGGCGGTGAGACCTGGAGCAAACAGTGGGAGCGGCCCGGCACCTTCGTGCGTGCGCTCGGTTTCGTCGACTCCGAAGTCGGCATTCTCGGCAACATCGGTCCGGACTCGTTCCCGGGCGCGACCGATCCGTTGCCGCTGTATCGCACCACCGACGGCGGCGCGAGCTGGACACCGGTCGAGCGCATCGACGGCCCGGCGCCGGTCGGCATCTGCGCGATCGACGTCCTGCACAGCGAGTACATCAACGCCGGCGTACTCGACCGGCGCACGACCCTGCGCGCCGGCGGCCGTGTCGGCGGGCCGGCGTTCCTGGCCACCTCGCGCGACCTTGGCCGCAGTTGGACCTCGGTCGACATGAGCGCGCACACAGCGATGATCCTCGACGTCAAGTTCGTCAACGAGCAGGTCGGTTTCATCGCCGGCGCCAGCCATTCCGACGTCGCCCAGTCGCATGCGCGCATCCTCAAGACCGGCGACGGCGGACGCAGCTGGCGCACGGTGTACGAGAGCCAGCGCCCGTACGAAGTCACCTGGAAGATGTCGTTTCCGTCGGAGCAGGTCGGTTACGTCACCGTGCAGAATTACGACCCCGATAGCGCGGTGGTGCAGCGCCACGTGGCCAAGACTGTCGACGGCGGCGAGACCTGGAGTGAGCTGCCGTTGGTCGCCGATCACAAGGTCCGCGAATTCGGCATCGGCTTCGTCGACGAACTGCACGGCTGGGTCGGTGCCACGCCGAACGGTTTCGAGACCCGCGACGGCGGCAAGACCTGGACGCCCGGCCGCTTCGGCGCCACCAGCAACAAGTTCCGCATCGTGCGCGATGCGAAGGGCGTTAGCGTGTTTGCGATTGGGCCGGAGGTCTACAAGCTCGACCTGCCGGCAGTTGCTCGCTGAACCAGGGTAGGAGCGGCGCAAGCCGCGACCGCGTTGTGTCCGGTTGCGGCGTTTCTTGCCGCAGAGCTTGATGGGCAACAGCCAAAGCAAAGCTTCCGTCCGCTAACGCGGCCGGGTTACTTTCTTTTGCTGGCCCAAAAGAAAGCTAACCAAAGAAAAGGCCTTCCTTGACGAAGCTCCCTTGCGAGCTCGCAGCTGTCGCCGGGATTTTTCGATAGGACATCCTTGTCCTATCGAAAAACGGCGCACGTCCTGTGCGCCGCCCTCCGGGTCTACGGTCGTTCTCGCGAGTTCGGTACTGCGCCAAGCTTTCACGGCAACGGCAACGGCAACGGCAACGGCTGGCGGCTGGCGGCTTCGCGGCGGCTCCTGGGTAGGAGCGGCGCAAGCCGCGACTGCGAACCACGGCGTGCTGCGCAAGCGATGCAGGCGAGGTGGATGCGACCGGCGATGCGTATTCCCGGCCGAGGCCATCGCCCTCGCGCGAACACACCGCATACAAATCTAGGTCGAGAGTCATGCCCATGCCGGCCGATCCGGCGTGGGATGATGCCGGTCACGCGACACGACGGATGCGGGACAGCCACCTGCGTCGCGACGTCGACCACTGCGCCCGCGTCGACGGCCACCGCCCGCGCGAGCGCTACCGCCCAGGCTTTCGACAGGACTCCCTGCGATGTTGCGACCGCTCGCTCTTTGCCTTGCGCTGTATTCCCTGCTGGCGCTGCCGGCGACTGCGCGTGCCGCGAATGCGGCCCTGGTCGATTCCTTCGACCTGACCATTCCGCAGGCGCCGATACCGGTGACGCAGGACGGGCGGCAACGGCTGTACTACGAACTGCACCTGAGCAGCTTCAGTGAGGCGGAGCTGGCGGTGGACGAACTGCGGGTGATCGACGATGCCAGCGGCGCGGTGATCCAGCGCTTCGCCGGCAAGGACCTTACAGACCGCTCCCGGGTCATCGGTCGCGCCGGCGCCAGCCTGGCGGCCTTGCGGCCCGGCGAGCGCGGCGTGATCTACCTCGAACTCGACGTCGGCACGCGCGCGCCGCGCACGCTGCGGCATGCGCTGGGCTTCCGCAGGCTCGCAGCGGCAGCGGCGAACTCGGTCGAAGGCGCGCGCGTCGAGGTCGGCCAGCCGGCGCCGGTATTGCTCGGGCCGCCCCTGCGCGGCGGCCCTTGGGTCGCGATCCATTCGCCCGATTGGCCGCGTGGCCACCGCCGGGTGTTCTACACCATGGACGGACGCGCGCGACTGCCGGGCCGGCATGCGATCGATTGGGTGCGGGTCGACCCGTCCGGAAAAACCATCGATGGCGACCCCGACCTGGTGGCGACCAGTCTGGGTTACGGCGCCGAAGTGCTTGCGGTCGCCGATGCGCGGGTCGCGGCGGTACGCGACGACGCGGTCGAGGCTGCGCGCGTTTCCGACAACCCCAAGCACGATTTCGACGAAGCGCCCGGCAACTACGTGGTGCTGGCGCTGGACGACGGCCGCCACGTCGCTTACGAACACCTGCGGCCGGGTAGCCTCAAAGTACGCGTGGGCGATAGCGTCCGCCGCGGCCAGACCATCGCCGCGCTCGGCTTCACCGGCGATTCGACCGGGCCGCACCTGCACTTCCACGTCGCCGACGGCACCACGCCCTTGTCCTCGGAAGGCCTGCCCTACGGCTTGACCGGGTTCCGCCTGCTCGGGCGCTACGAGCGCCTCGACCGGCTCGGCAAGGAGCCCTGGCAACCGCTCGCCGAAGGCGTCGCCGCCGAGCGCAAGGGCGAGCAGCCGGGCTCGAACACGGTGGTCGAGTTTCCGCGTTGAAGCCTGTTCGCCCGCTGCGGGCGTTATCCTGACCGGCCTCGATCCGCGCCCAGGCGCCAGGATCGATCCCCGGCCGGGACCACGACCACGCAGTCATGTCTGAATTCACCGTAGCGCCGCTGCTGAAGACGCCGACCGTCGCGGTCTGGGACTTGTGCTGTCCCGGCAGCGGCGAGCATGCGCATGCGGAGGGCTGCGTCGGCGTCACTCATCTGATGTTTCCCTACCGCGGCCTGTACGTGCGCCAGGTCGGCGACGATGCGGCGGTGGCCGAGGCCGGGCAGGTGTTGTTCTTCAACGCCGGCGAGGACGGCCGCATCGCCCACCCGGTGCCCGGCGGCGACGCCAGCCTGGCGGTGTGGGTCGAAGAAGAGATGCTGCGCGAGCTCGCGCCGCCGGCCTTGTTGCGCGAAGGCGCGGCGCTGGCGTTCCGGCAACCGCGCCTGCGCATCGACCCGCGCGCGCAGGCGCTGGTGGCGTTGCTGCGCCACAGCCTGCGCGAGGACATCGCCGAGTCGTTGGAGGCCGAAAGCCTGGCCCTGACCTTGGTGCAGCGTTCGCTCGGGCCGCGCACATCGCACGCCGCCGGCGCGAGTCTCGGACGCCAGCGCCTGGTCGACCGCACCAAGCTGGTCCTCGCCAGCGATCTGTCGCGACGCTGGGCGCTGGACGAGATCGCCGCCGAGGTCGGGGTGTCGCCGGTGTATCTGACCCAGGTGTTCAAGCAGGTCGAAGGCTTGCCGCTGTATCGCTACCAACTGCGCCTGCGCCTGGCGCGTGCGCTGGACCTGCTGGCGCAGTACGACGATCTGACCCAGCTGAGCCTGGAGCTGGGGTTTTCCAGCCACAGCCATTTCAGCGCGGCGTTCCAACAGGCCTACGGCCGCAGCCCGACCGAGTTCCGCCAATCGGCCCTGCAGCGCTAAAGCTCCGCAGGCGGGCGCGGCAAGTCGCTAAAGATTCTGACAGCGCCCCGGCGGGCCCTCGTGGCCTACTGACAGTGCCCGGCGTTCGGGCGATTCGGAGAAGCTGTCATGACGGAAAAAACCTGCGCGGCCTGCGACTGCCCGCTCGACGAGAATTCCTACCAGGTCAAGATCGGCGGCAAAGCGGTGGAAGTCTGCTGCGACGATTGCGCACGCAAACTCAAAGAAGCCTACGGCTCCGCCGCTGCGCCGAGCCAGGGTTGAGCATGGACGGCGATCTTTCCTCCCCCATTCAGGCCAGCGTGCAGACGCCGTCGGGCCGCATCGCCTACCGCGAGCAAGGCACCGGCCCGGTCGCGCTGTTCGTCCACGGCGTGCTGCTCAACGGCCATCTGTGGCGGCACCAGCTCGCGCATCTGTCCGACCGGCGCCGCTGCATCGCCGTCGACCTGCTGGCGCACGGCGATACCGAGATCGCGCCTGGTCAAGATGTGTCGGTCACCGCGAATGCGCAGATGCTGGCCGAGTTTCTCGACGCCCTGGGCATCGACCAGGTCGATCTGGTCGGCAACGACAGCGGTGGCGGCATCGCCCAGATCTTCGCCGCCCTGCATCCGCAGCGGGTGCGCAGCTTCGCCTTGACCAACTGCGATACCCACGACAACTGGCCGCCCGAAGCGTTCAAACCGTTCCTGGCGATGGCGGCCGGTGGCGGACTCGGCGATGCGCTCAAGGCGATGCTCGCCGATAAAAGCGTCTACCGTTCGCCGCAGGCCCTGGGCCTGGCCTATGAAGACCCGCAATCCCTGTCGGACGAGAGCATCGAAACCTATCTGCGCCCGTTGTTGCGTAGCGAACAGCGCACCCGCGATCTGCAGCGTTTCCTCGCTGCGTTCGATAATGCGCATACCCTCGCCATCGAGAGCCAGCTCAAGCGTCTGCAGGCGCCGACCCTGATCGCCTGGGGCACCGACGACGTGTTTTTCCCGACCCGCTGGTCGCAGTGGCTGGCCGATGCGATTCCCGGCACCCGCAAGCGCGTGGAGTTCGAAGGCGCGCGGATCTTCTTCCCGGAAGAGCGTTGGGCCGAGTTCAACGAAGAACTGCGCGCGCATTGGCAGGCCGCCGCCTGACCCTATCTGCCCGTTGTCGCCCGCCGTCGCGCCGAACGGCACGACGGCGGGCGCTCGGGTCGCGCCGGCGGGTTACCGCGGCTCGACCGGGCCGAATACCAGGCGTGCGACCGAGGCGTGGATCGCATCGCGCCCTGCGCCGTCGAGGGTCGAGCCGGTGAGGTAACAGGTGAGCAGGATCGGCGCGCGTTCCGGCAACCAAATGATCGCCAGATCGTTGCTGGTGGTGTCGGCGGTACCGGTCTTGTCGCCGACTCGCGCGTCCTTCGGTACGCCGGCGCGCAGGCGCTTGTCGCCGGTGCGGTTGGCGACCAGCCAGGCGGTGAGCTGTTGCCGCGACGCCGGTTTCAAGCCGTCCTGCAACAACAGTTTGCGCATGGTCGCGACCATCGCCAACGGCGAGGTGGTGTCGCGCAGGTCGCCGGGGATGGCGCTGTTGAGTTCCGGCTCCTTGCGGTCCAGGCGCGTGGTCGGATCGCCGATGCCGCGCAGGAACGCGGTCAGGCCGGCGGGGCCGCCGACCAGCGGCAGCAACAGATTCGCCGCGGTGTTGTCGCTGAGGGTCATGGTCGCCTCGCACAACTGGGCGAGGCTGGCGCTGGAGCCTGCCAGCGGCTCGGTCACCGGCGAGTAAGCGATCAGGTCGCTCTGGGCGATGGGTATTTTCTTCTGCAGGTCGAACTTGCCGCGCTCGACCTCGCGCAGCACCGCTGCGGCCAGCAGGAACTTGAAGGTGCTGCACATCGGGAAGCGTTCGCGGCCGCGCCAATCGAACTGCTGGCCGCTGCCGGTGTCGAGCATGGCGACGCCAAGGCGCCCACCGCTGTTCTTTTCCAGTACGCGCAACTGCGCGCTCCAGCGACTGGTCGGAGCGGTGACCGCCGTCTTGGCGAATGCGTTCAGATGAGGGCCGAGGCCGGCGGTCAGCAGCACGCCGCTGGCGCAGTGCAGGAAGTCGCGTCGATGCATGGGGGTCTCCTGTGGGTCACCGATTATTGAAAGCCTGGGCCGTGCCGACAAACGAAGTTTTCTAAGGGCTGGTACAAGATTTTCTTGCGACAGTGGTGGCGGCGCCGTGGCGCGGTGCGCGGATCTGCGAGTGAGCATTTCGCGCGGCGAGACCGGGGCTGCGTGGTCGCGGCTTGCGCCGCTCCTACCCCGGTGAGGTGCTGTCGTGGCGCGTTGCCCCGTTCATTTGCAACCGGGCGTGCATCGGCCGTATCTACAGCGGCTGGCACCGGAACCCATCGCATGAGCCCCTACGCCCAACCCATCTTCATCGCCTCCCTGGTCACCACGATCGCCGCGCCGATCCTGCTGGGGTTGATCGGCCTGTGGCGCAGCCGCGCCGCGGCTTCGAGCGCGCCTGCAAGTCCGGCCGGCCCTTGGCGCTGGCAGCGTACGCTGCACTCCGGCCTGTTGTACGCGTTTTGTTTCAGTCTGATCTTCTTCATCCAGGAACTGTTCCTGGTCGTGCCCAAGGCGCTGACTCCGGGTTTACAGGCGACGCTGTACCACAACAATCACAACTGGGAAGGCGACCACCCGCTCGCCCATCTGTTCCAGGGCACCGGTGCGTTGGCGATCCTGCTGACTGCGCTGGGCTTCGTCGCCTGGCTCAGGCTGCGCCCGCCGCGCACGGCGACCTGGCGTTTGTTCGCGATCTGGATGGCCTTCCATGGTTTCTTCCAGTCCTTGCCGCAGGTGGTGGTCGGCTCGGTCCTGCCGCAGAACGACGTCGGCATGGCCTTCGGCTATCTGCAGTTGGCCGATACCAGTAAATTCGTCGCCGGCCTGATCGCGCTGGTCGTCATCGCCGGCATCGCGATTGGTTTCGTCGCGCCCCTGTTGGCCTTGGCGCAGGAGCCGGCCGAGATCGCCACGCCCGGGCGGCGCAGCGGCTTCATCTTCCGTATGGCCACCTTGCCGGCGCTGCTCGCCTTGCCGCTGATCGTCGCGATGCGTGTCCCCGGCAGTCTCGGCCAGGTCGCGATCGTGCCGGTCGCCGAGTTCGTGATCGGCTTGTTCTGGATCCAGGCCAGTGCCTGGTGCACGACGTATCGTCTGCGCGAAGTGGTGGCACCGCCGCGTTCGTCGTGGGGGCCGCTGATCGCCGTGCTGGCCTTGTTGCTGATCTTCCAACTGGTGTTGCGGCCGGGCATCGCGTTCTTCTGAATGCACCGACTGCGCATCGCCGGCTAGCGGCAGCACCGGCCGGCTTCGCCGGTTAGCGCTTGCACCGGCCGGCTTCGCCGGTCAGCGCCTGCAACGGCCGGCTTCGCCGGTTAACGTCTGCAACGGCCGGCTTCGCCGGTTAACGTCTGCAACGGCCGGCTTCGCCGGCCTAGCCGCGGCAGGCCTCGGCCGGCGTCGTTGCTGCGCCGGCTGTGCGCAGGGGCGCGAAGATGATCAGGCTCAATGCGGCGAGCACGCACACGCCGATGCCGCCGTACCACAGCACCCAAGCGAAGCCGTGAACCAGGGCCTCGCGCGCCAGCGTCTGCGCATCGCCCGACAGCGCAGCGCTGTGCAGCGCGCCGACGTCGCCGGCCGCCACGCGTCCGGCCAGGGCCCGCAGTTGCGCGCCATCGAGCGCGGCACCATACGCCGAGCGCAGATGCGCGGCGATGCCTGCGATCAGGATCAGACCCATCAGTGCGATGTTGATCGCCAGGGTAATCAAGCGCGCGCTCATGTCGATGCCCGAGGCCATGCCGGTGCGCGACGCCGGCACCGACGCGGTGGTGGTGTTGCTGACCGGCGTGTTGGTCAGGCCCAGGCCGCAGCCGGCCAACAGCGCGCCCGGCAGCATCGTCATCCAGCTCGCCCCAGGCACGGCGCTGCCGTAACGCATCGCGATGAAGCCCAGGCCGATCGCGAACAGGCCCAGCGGGATGATCCGACCCGGCCGATAACGCGCCGACCAGCGCTCGGCCAGGGGCGGCATCGCCAAGGTCGGCAGCGTGTACGCCAGCAGGGCCAGGCCGGTGGTTACCGTGTCGTAGCCCAGCGCGCTCTGGAAGTAGATCGGCAGATAAATCATGAACGGCCAGAAGCTGAAGTTCATGCCGATCGAGCCCATGATCGCCCCGGAAAACTCGCGGATGCGGAATACACCGAAATCGAACATCGGGTGCGCGTGACGTTTTTCCACCCACACGAATGCGATCAGGCTCGATGCGGCAAGCGCGAGCACGCCCAGCAAGACCGGATCGGCGTAGCCCGACTCCGGCGCCTGGGTGATGTAATAGGTCAATCCCAGCACGGCCAGCGACAAGGTCGACATGCCGGCGACATCCAGTCGATGCGACTGCGCCTCGCGCGATTCCTCCGCGCCCAAGGCGATCATCCACCAGGTCAGCAGCGCCAGCGGCGCGTGCACCAGGAACACCCAGTGCCAGTTCGACAGTGCGATGATCGCACCGCCGATGATCGGGCCGAACCCCAGGCCGAAGCCGAACACGATGCCGAACAGCGCGAACGCGCGGCTGCGTTCGCGGCCATCGCGGAATTGGTGCGAAAGAATCGCGAACTGGCTGGTCAGCATCGCGCCGCCGGCCAGGCCTTGCAGAAAGCGTCCGCCGATCAGCACCGGCATGCTCTCGGCGAGGCCGCACAGCAGCGAGGTCAGGCCGAACGCGATCACGCTGATCACGAACACGCGCCGCCGCCCGTAGCGATCGGCCAAAGTGCCCGCTGCCATCAACACGGTGGTGCAGGCGAGGGTGTAGGCGTTCATCACCCACTGCATGTCGCGCAGATCGCCGTGCAGTTGGCGTTCGAGCGTCGGCAGGATCACCGGCACGCTGGAGATTTCCAGGCCGAACATCAGCGCGGCCAGGCTGACCGCGGCGAGGGCGAGGCGGTTCTTGGCGGATCGGGACAGACTCATGACAGCAGACTCATTGCGGCGCACTCGAAGGTGGACGGGTGGGGGCGGATCGAACGCGTAGCGCGGGGTCGAAACTTCGGCGCGAGCGGACGCGCCGCCATGCCGCGCGGCATCGCGTGATCGGGTCGATGGGGTGCAGCGGTGCGGCGAGTGACGATTTCGCGGCGATCCAACGCGTCAGCGGGAATAGAAAGCGTTACAGCGGCCTGATACCCGCGGCCGCCTCGCCGGATGCGATGGCGACCATTCTGGTCAAGCCGGACTCATGAGGGAAATGATTTAATTTTGTAGAATTCATTAAAGGCCGTCATTAATCGGCCGAGCCCAGGCGCCCATGGACTTCGATCCGACCTTGCTGCGTACCTTCGTCGCGGTCAACGACGCCGGCGGTTTCACCCGCGCGGCCGAGCGCCTGCATCTGACCCAGTCCGCGGTCAGCCACCAGATCCGGCGCCTGGAGGAACACGTCGGCCGCGCGCTGCTCCATCGCACCACCCGCCGCCTGACCCTGACCGAAGACGGCGAAGACTTCCTGCGTCACGCCGAACAGATCCTGCAATCGCTCGATGCCCTGTCGCGGCGCTTCCAGCCGTCGCCGATCACCGGCGCGGTGCGTTTCGGCGTGCCGGAGAATTTCATCGGCGACCGTTTGCCCAACCTGCTGTGTCAGTTCACCCGCGCGTTTCCGAACGTGCGCATGGACGTCAGCGTGAGCATGAGCATGGACCTGCGACAGATGGTCGATGCCGACGAACTCGATCTCGCCGTGGTCATCGCCTTGCCCGGCGACGCTGCCGAGACGGTGCTGCGGCGTACGCGTTTCGTCTGGGTCGCATCCGACAGCTTCGACATCGCCGCCGGCCGCTCATTGCCGTTCGCGTTCTTCCCCTCGCCGTGCATCAATCGCCAGGTCGGCGTTTCCGCGCTCGACGGCACCGAGGTCGAGTGGCATGTCATGTTCACCTCGCCGAGCCAGCAAGGTTTGAACGCCGCGATCTCGGCGGGCCTGGGCATCACCGTGATGGTGGAAGACGATGTTTTGCCCGGCATGCGCATCGTCGACGGCGAATACGGCCTGCCGTCGCTGCCGCCGGCCGAATTCATCCTGCTGCGCCGCCCGGGCGCCTGCACCCCGGCGGTGGCGGAGTTCGGAAAGTTGGTGTTGGCGCTGCCGTAGGCGAGATCGTGATCGCTTGAAAGCCGGCGCGGCCCCTGTAGGAGCGGCGCGAGCCGCGACCGCGACACCGCGCCTACGCCGCGACGACCTGTCCCCGGTGGATATCCCCATTGGGCTGCAGCCCGGCCGGCTCCGGGCCAGCCGCAAGATGCCCTATGGCCGATGGACCCGCCCCGGGGGGATGGCTAGTATCGGGCGACCTACCAAGGGGCCCCCTATGAAACTGTTGACCGCCACTCCCCTGGCCGTGCTCTGCGCGGCCGCCCTGTCCCTGCCGGCGATCGCCGCGAAACCCGCCAAGCCGCCGAAAGCGCCGACCTTCGATGCCAAGCGCCTGTCCGAACAGGTCAAGACGCTGTCCTCGGACGAGTTCGAAGGTCGCGGCCCGGCCACCGCCGGCGAGACCAAGACCATCGACTACGTCGTCGCCCAGCTCAAGGCAGCCGGCGTGCAGCCCGGCGGCGACCTGCAGGGCAACAAGCGTTTGTGGACCCAGGCCGTGCCGCTGCTGCGCTCGGACATCGAGGGCACGCCGAAGCTGTCGGTGACGGTGAAGAAGAAGGCCCGCGCCCTGACCCAGGGCAACGAGATCGCCGTGCGCGCCGCGCTCGACGGTTCCAAGGCCGTGGCGATCAAGAACGCGCCGCTGGTGTTCGCCGGCTACGGCGTCACCGCGCCCGAGCGCAACTGGGACGATTTCAAGAACGTCGATCTGAAGGGCAAGATCGCGGTCGTGCTGATCAACGACCCGGACTTCGAGACCGGCGACGGCAGCTCTGATCAGAATGCATTCGGCGGCAAGGCCATGACGTACTACGGCCGCTGGACCTACAAGTTCGAAGAGGCCGCACGTCGCGGCGCCGTCGGCCTGTTGATCGTGCACGAGACCGCGCCCGCGTCCTACGGCTGGGCCACGGTCAAGAACTCCAACACCAACACCATGTTCGATGTGGTCCGCGACGATCCCGGCAGCGCTCATCCGACCATGGAAGGCTGGATCCAGCGCGACCTCGCCGTCAGCCTGTTCAAGAGCGCCGGCCTCGACTTCGACAAGCTCAAGAAGCAGGCGCAAACGCGCGAGTTCAAGCCGATCGTGCTGAAGGGCGTGACCCTGTCGGCCAACTACGCGGTCAACAGCGAAGTCATCACCTCGCAGAACATCGTCGGCCGCGTCGACGGCAGCAAGAAGCCCGACGAGACCGTCATCTACAGCGCGCACTGGGATCACCTCGGCGTCGGCGCGCCCGATGCCAAGGGCGACACCATCTACAACGGCGCCGTCGACAACGCCACCGGCACCGCCGCGCTGATCGAGCTCGGCCGCGCCTTCGCCAAGGGCAAGCGTCCGCAGCGCTCGGTGGTGTTCCTCGCCGTGACCGCCGAGGAAAAGGGCTTGCTCGGCTCGGAGTACTACTCGTCCAAGCCGCTGTACCCGCTGGCCAAGACCGTCGCCGTCATCAACATGGACGCCTTCGATCCGGGCGGCGTCGCGCGCGACTTCACCACCTCCGGCAGCGCCAAGCAGGAACTGCTCGACGAACTGATCGCCACCGGCCAGCGTTGGAACCTCAACTACGTCACCGACCCGAAGCCCGAGGCCGGCCACTTCTTCCGCTCCGATCATTTCCCCTTCGCCAAGCGCGGCGTCCCGGCGATTTCGTTCGGCTCGGGCGAAGACAAGATCGAAGGCGGCACCGCCGCCGGCAAGGCCGCCGAAGAGGCCTACACCCGCGACCGCTACCACCAGCCGGCCGACGAGTGGGAAGCCAGCTGGACCTTCGGCGGCATCGCCCGCGACCTGCAGATCCTCTACACCCTCGGCAACGACCTCGCCAACTCCAGGCGCTGGCCGAACTGGAGCGAGGATTCCGAGTTCCGCGGTCAGCGCGACGAGACGGCGGATCAGCGTCCGGCGAAGTAAAACGAAGCGATAGTCGGCACTGCTCGCGCAGTGCCGATAACGAAACGGCCGCGGTGGAGGTGAAACTCCACGCGGCCGTTTTTTATTTGAAGTGGCCTGTTCTACGCGATTACCGCAACTTTCGTGTGCTCTTGTGCGAGACACGATTTCCGGTGAGCATGGCGATGAAGGTTTGAGTTCGATAGTGTGATGTTTCGGGCTGTCTGCGGATACGAAAGATGCCGGCTGCGCGAGAGTCGGAATCGCCATGGATGCCTTACGGAGAGTTCAATGAACAGTCAAGGCCGATATTCGACATCGCTTCCGCCTTATCTGCGGCGAGGTTCGCGGCGATCTCTGGGGCTGGCTGCATCGTTGCTCTTGATTGCCTGTGACGGGAACGCGGCGAACGAAGCCGGCCATGCTCAGTCAGGACGCGTGGAGAAATCGGCTGGAGTGGGCCGCGTGTCGAATGCGGTTGAACAGGCCAGCAAAGCTCCGGCCTGTCCATCCAAGAGCTTTGAGCCGTTCTTGCAGGCGTTCTCGAACAGCGGCGATCTGCGAGTCGCCTTTACCGCGCAGCCGGTCAAGAGCAAGTACCCGTACTACTGGAAGAACAACACCGAACCAGGAGATCCGCGTTATCCAAAGTGGGTCACGGAAGATGGCCGCGGAGCCGCAACCTCGAAGTATCGGTACGACGAAAAGCAAAAGAAGTTCGTGCGGGACGAGCGAGATCTCAAGCCGGGTCAGGTCTGGACGGGAATAGGGTCGGATGGAAAAGAGGGCTGGTTCCCGGTCGTCGATGGGTTCCAGGTAGAGCAAGTCTCACCGACGCACTACGACGTTAAGTACAACGGCAATGCAGTCGACACTTACGAGCTTCGATCCGACTGTTGGTACTACGTCCAACATTGGGCTCTGGAGCCGATCGTCGATTGCAAGTGGCCCGATGAATGCAGACGGCGTCGCGAGTATGAAGCCGAGCCGAATCCGATGAGATAGGTGATGGCCGGAGGAGTTGGTTATGGATAACTACACTGCATACCGTGTCATTCAACTGGGACCGCCGCGCGGCGCCAGTCAATCGCAGAGAAATGAGCCGGTTTCTGATTTCGACGGCCTGGTGACTCATCATCCGGGCGATAATCGCAATGCGAGGATGCAGGACGGATTGGTGATTAACGGCCAGCCGCGTCGTGCTCATGCTTTGATCGATGGGGAAATTCAGGAGATAGAAATTGCCAGGAACGGCAATACCTACTTCGGTCTCAAACCTGATCAGGTGCTGCTGAAGAAGGATTTCATGCTGGAGCACCCAGGCCTTCAGCAAGGCTCCGCCGCGGCACGCGAAGTGATGGTTCCGTCGCCTGTCGCCGGATACATCGGCAGGGTCAGTGCGGCGGAAGGCTTGGTCGATATCTACGACAGAAAAGGCGGAGATGTCATTGCTCGTATTCGTCACATGAGCGATATCAATGTCCAGGAAGAGCAGATAGTTCCGTATGGGTATTCCCTCGGGGTGCAGAGCAATAGACAGACGGATAAGGTCCATCTCCATGTCGAAATGGACACACGCTACTACCGCCAGTTCGAGAGTTACGTAGCCGATTTGGTCGACGGCCGCTTGCCCATCGAGCCCGAGGGGCGGGTGGACGTACAGCCCTGTCCCATCACCGACGATGGCACGCTCCGCCTCGGCGAATCCAGCGTCCGCATCCGCGACTTGCAACGGCACCTCAACGATCAAGGCTATATCGGCGCCGACGACGGGCCTCTGGTGGCCGACGGTGTGTACCGGTTGACGATGCAGCGCGCGGTGCTGGATTTCCAGCGCGATCAATGTCTGCCGCAGACCGGCGACATCGATCCGGCATTGCTGAAGCTGGTGCCGGCCTTGGCGCCGCCGCCGATGGACGAGGCGATCGACGGCTTGAGGGGGCGTGGGCCGTTCGACGGCGAGCCGTCGCCATCCTCGCCCGGTCCGGCGAGCGGGGCGTGTTCGCCGCCAACAGGCACGCAGATCGATGAAGCCGGGCAACGTCGACGGTCGTTGGAGCCCTTCTTTTCCAGCGCGCCCGAAGTGGGCTCGCCGAGCCCGGTGGACCTGCCTTTGGTGCAGACGATCCGCGACGGGCTCCCCGCGGCATTCGCCCAGCATGGCCCAGTGCCGCCGGCGCAAGACCTCGACCGCATCGCAGCCTGCCTTGCGGTCGAGTGCCGGCAGAGCGGGATCGGCAAGCCGGATCACGTCGTCGTCGGGCATCCCGCGCCGGATGGCTCGGGCCGGCACGTGTTCGCGGTCGCGGGCGCGCTGAACGACCCGGCGCATCTGCGGGCGCAGGTCGTCGGACAGCAGGCGGCGATGACGCCGGTACAGGACTCGCTCTCGAAGCTCGATGCCTTGCAGGCCCAGCGCGGCGAAGATCCGAGCCTGGCGCAGCAGCAGGCCGAGCCTCAGCGTTCGCCGTCGATGAAGGTGTAGTAGCTGCCTCGATCCGTTTCGCGTCGCCGTCGATGAACGAGCGCGACCTGCATCGCGCTTCAGATTCGTCGTAGCGCACGTTGTCCCGGAAGCGTTCCCGCCGGCGCCCGAATCGTTCCCACATTCTTCCTCGAAACGCCGTCGCCGACTGCCTAGCGTGGTTCGGCCGGCGCGGTCGCGCCGATTCGGTGGTCTCGGGTTCGAACGGGCGTGCATCGCGCGCCGGTGTCGGCGCAAGCCGGCCGTCGGGCCGCCGATTCGGGCGTGTCGTCCCTTTGCGTTCGATCGGGCGCCGTCGCCGGCTTGGCTCGCCATGCTCCATCAACTCAAAGGAATGTCATGAACAAGAAAGTGCTGGTCACCGCGCTGTGCGCCCTGGTCGTGGGGCTGCCGCTGTCGTCCTGGGCGGAAGAGTCCGAGCAGGAAAGCCCCAAGGAAGAGTGGGAGCTGGCCGCGGCCACCGATCCGACGCCGCCGCAGGTGAAGAAGTTCGCCTCGCTCCTCGAAGACCTGGATCGGCGCTATCCCGACAGCGGCCAGGTCGATGTCGAGAAATTCATGGAGGCCGAAGGCGAAGGCGTGGCATTGAGCTATTGCGCGGTGCTCGGCTTCGACGGTGCCTGCGTGATCGAAGAGAAAGAGGGCGAAGAATTCTTCGTGCCCTACGTCCCGGCCAAAGCCGCCGCCAAGGGCCTGCTGCGCTGGTGGGGCTGGCTGGAGCCGCGTTTGTTCAGCGTCGGCGTGATCCCGCAGAGCAACTACTGCCCGAACGGCTATTCCTGGTCGCAGATCCACATGGACGACGAAGACCGCCGTAACGCCAATGGCCGCGGCGGTTGGATCGGCGCGACCTCCTCGGGCGGCAACACCACCTGGCGCTTCTGCAAGGTCGACACCGTGCGCGCATTGTCGTTCCGGCCCTTGCCGAGCACGGGCAACCAGCACGACTACGCCGTGCTCAACATGGGCGTGTTCTGCCCCTCGGGCGCGCGCCGCTACACCCGCGTGCAGGAGAACGAGATCTGGCGCAACGCCAACAGTTCCTCGGGCGTGATCTTCCCGAATTTCCGCGTCTACAACACCTGGTTCACCAGCTATTGCCACTTCGATGGCGGTGCCTCGTCCTGGCTCGGCCACATGTCGAGCTTCCCGAAACTCGGCTTCGCCTATGGCGTGTTCGGCCCGCAATCGATGCCGAGCAAGTACGCGCTGGCGCGCGGCTGGGTCCACCAGGACGACGAGGACATCCTCAACTGGAACGGCTGGTGGTTCGGCGGCGGCGACGACGTCATGAACGGCGGCCGCAACACCTGGCGCGGTCTGGTCAAGGTCGAGTGAGTTCCGGCCGCATCGCGGCCGTCGCCGGTTTCCCTGTAGACCGGCGGCGGTTGCGGTGCGGTTTTGCTGGTCGAACCGAAGAACTCGATCTGCAGGTTCGATCGTTGCAGGGATGCGGGTTGTTTATGCGCGAACCCGGCGGACAATGGCGGCTCTTCCGTTCTCAGCGCCGCCCATGGATGCCTTCACCCTCATGCGTTCATTCCGCCGCATCGTCGAACTCGGCGGTCTGGCCAAGGCGGCGGAGGATCTCGGCGTTTCGCCGGCCGGGCTGAGCAAGCAATTGCGCTCGCTGGAGGCGCATCTGGGCGCGGTGTTGATCCAGCGCACCACCCGGCGCATGAGCCTGACCGAGACCGGCCAGGCTTACTTTCGCGAATGCGTGCGCCTGCTCGACGAACTCGATGCGCTGGAGGCCTCGGTGCGCCAGCAGTCGCAGCAGGTCGGCGGGCGTTTGCGGGTCAACGCGCCGATGTCGTTCGCCTTGAGCACCTTGTCGCCCTTGCTGGCGGAGTTCCTGCAGCGCTATCCGGCGTTGGGCCTGGACCTGACTCTGGAGGACCGGTTGCTGGATGCGGTCGGCGAAGGCTTCGACGTGTCGATCCGCTTGCGTGCGCGGTTGGAAGACTCGTCCTTGATCGCGCGTCAGCTCGCCTCGGTGTGCCAGATACTGTGCGCGGCGCCGTCCTATCTTGCCCAGCATCCGCCGTTGTCGTCGCCCGACGACCTGCAGCGGCATTCGCTGCTGCACTACAGCCTGGCCGAGCCGCCCGGGCTGTGGCCCTTGCACGGGCCGCAGGGGCCGGTGTCGGTACAAGGGCCTGCGCGGGCCACGGTCGGCAACAGCCTGGTATTGCGCGACCTGCTGGTCGCAGGCCTCGGCATCGGTGCCTTGCCGTCGTTCCTGGCGGCGCCGGCGTTGGCGAGCGGCGCCTTGGTCGAGGTCTTGTCGGAGTACCGGTTCGCGCCGCGTCAGGTGTTCGCTGTGTACCCGACCTCGCGTCATCTGCAACCGAAGGTGCGGGCCTTCGTCGACTTTCTCGCCGAACGCCTGCCGGCTGCGCTCGCCGCGCATTCCTGACCCGCAGCGAAAACTGTCGCAACGCCGCAGCGCTGTTTCCGCCGCGGCGGCCTGCGCATCCTGGGGCCTGCTTTGAACCGAATCGCATCGAAGCCTGCCGCGCTCGCCGAGCGCGGGCCTTCGGCGCATCCCTTCATGCGTCGGCCATGCTGCCGGCGCGCCTCAGGAGTCGAAATGAAACTGCATAGCTTGTTGCCGCGTCTGGGCCTGTTGGCCCTCGGCGCGATCGCCTCGCTGTCCACCCACGCCGCCGAAGGCGTCGGCGCCAGCCCGTGGGGGCCGGCCGACGAGATCGGCCGGCTCAACCTGATTACCCCGGAGTCGCGAGCGGCGATCCTGTCGCGTGTCGACGGCGGCAAGGCCTATGACCTGGCCACCGACTACTACATCGGCATGCCGAGCTGGCAGGCCGCGGGCGACCCGCACTACCAGTTCTGGATGACCCACACCCCGCGCGGCACGGTGGTCGACGACCCGATGGCCGTGGGCCGCGAGATGAACCACAAGGTCAGCTACACCGGCGCGGCGTTCTCGATGTACAGCCACAGCGGCACCCACATCGACGCGCTCAACCACTTCGGCCTGGACGGCAAGGTCTGGAACGGCTTCCGCGCCGACGAGCACCTCGGCGACCGCGGCTGGACCAAGACCGGCATCGAAAAATTCCCGCCCCTGATCGCGCGCGGCGTGCTGCTCGACGTGGCCGCGGCGCAGGGGCTGCCGATGCTGCCGGATAACTACCGCATCACCCGCCAGGACCTGCAGAACACGCTGGCCAGGCAGAAGGTCCGCTTGCAGCGCGGCGACATCGTGTTGATCCGCACCGGGCGCATGCAGCGCTTCGGCGACGCGAGCGGCTACATGGCCAACCCGCCCGGACTGGGCCTGGATGCGGCCAGGTTCCTGGTCGAGGACGGCGGGGCGATGATCGTCGGCGCCGACAACCTCAGCCTGGAGACCTTTCCCTCGGAGGTCGCCGGCGACTACATCCCGGTGCATACCTATATGTTGGCCCAGCACGGCGTGCCGATCATGGAACTGGTCGCGCTGGAGGAGCTGTCGCGCGATAAGGTCTACGAATTCGCCTTCATCGGCGGGCCGCTGAAGATCCGCGGCGGCGATGCCGCGCCGTTGCGGCCGATTGCTTTGCCGGTGCGCTGAGGGCGCTCAGTGGGCGGCGGCCGGCTCGTGCAGCAACAGCGCGAGCCGGTCGAGGCCGAGTTCGGTGCCGCGGATGCGGCCCTCGCGGTCCTGGTAGCCGTCGAGGAACACGACTTGTTCGGTGAAGCGCATGCGCGTGCCGACGCCGCCGGCCTCGAACTCGACCGTCGCCAGCGAGATCGACAGGTGGCGTTCGTCGACGTACATGTCGTAGGCATAGACGATGCGCTGGTCGGGCACGACATCGAAGAACCTCGCCTGGAACAGGTGCACGGTGCCGGCTGGCGTGACGACGCGGTTGCGTTCGTTGCCGCCCGGGCGGAAGTCGAGTTCGTAGCCGGTGTTGACCATGTCGTCGTTGCAGACGAACCAGCGGCGTTTGGCCTCCGGAGTCGACCAGGCGCGGAACGTGCGCGCCGGCGACGCCGGGAATTCGCGTTCGATGACGAACTGGGTGTGGGCGGTCGAGCGTGGGTTCATCGAAAATCTCCTGAGCCGGATTCGTCTTCGAGCAAATAGCGGGCGAGGGCGTCGAACTGGCGATTCAACTGCGCCTTGCGTGCGGCGACCCAGGCCTCGACATCGGCCAGGGCGTCGGGTGCGATGCGGTAGGTGCGCACGCGCCCGACTTTTTCCGACATCACGATGCCGCCGGATTCGAGCACCGCCAAGTGCTTGACCACCGACGGCAGCGCCATCGCCAGCGGGCGCGCGAGTTCCGACACCGAGGCCGGGCCTTCGCTGAGGCGATCGACCATGCCGCGCCGGCTGGCGTCGGCGAGCGCATGGAACATGCGGTCGAGTCGCGCCGGGTCGACGGCAGGCTTGGGATTCATGGGGTGCCGCCTTGCAGGAAGCGTGCAGGCATCGCATCCACGAACGGAAACATATGGAAGTAGGGGCGGGCCTCGGCGATGCTGCGCTGGACCGAAGGACGCGCCATCAGGCGTTCGAAGTAAGCGGCGAGGTGCGCATGACCGGGCGGAAACGGCGCGACGATGCCGGCATAGAACAAAGCCGGCGCCGCGGCGCAATCGGCCAGGCTGAAGTCTTCGCCGCAGGCCCAGCGGCGTTCGCGCAGGCGTTGTTCGAGCATGTCGTAGGCGGTCGCGAGTGTGGCCCGGGCTTCGGCGACGCCGGAAGGGTCGCGCGACGCTGGCGGACGGATGCGGTCGATGACGATTTTCTGCACCGGCACCTGCACATACAGATCGAAGAAACGGTCCCACAGGCGCGCATCGAGAGCTTCGTCCTGGCCGGGCGGCAGCAGCGGCCGCGCGCCGGGGTAGTGCTGTTCGAGGTATTCGATGATGACCGTGGTTTCGGGCACGGTGCGGTCGCGCGCGTGGTCGCGCAGCACCGGCATCTTGCCGAGCGGCCACACATCGCAGAACTCGGCCCTGGCGTCGGGGTTGCCGAGGTCGACCAGATGGGTCTCGAAGGCGGTGCCGTTTTCGTACAAGGCGATCAGCACCTTGTGGCAGAACGAGGCGAGGGGGTGCTGGTACAGGGTCAGGGACATGGCGGTTTCCTGGGTGCCGCTTGGGCTTGAGCGCGGTTGGTTGTGGCGGCCGGCTTGGTGTTTGCCCTCTCCGGCAAGCGGGAGAGGGAGCTGAAGCGGGGCTGGTGAGATAAAGTTTCTCTATTGGCTAAGTACTAGCGGGAATGCTCGGCCTTGGCAAGAACAGTTTCCCGGCCAGCTTAGTGTTGGGCCACTTTGACTTCACGAAGACACCTTGGGAGCGGCCGACAATTGCCGGTCAGCTAACGGAAGGACCCACCGGTGGATCTCATGGCCGACGGCATCTCCAGACCCCCGAAGGTCCGCGTGATCGCAATGGGTCGTACCGCGACGCTCTGCGCAGCGGCACTCGTTGTTGCCGGCTGCGGCCTGTGCGATTCACGCGTGGAGTGGGAGTCCGGTTCGTATGCGGTCGTGTGGATCGACGAGCCATCGAACAGCAAGCTGTCGTATCGCATTCACTCCGACACGTCGGTTCCGGTCGTCGACGCCTGTGTATCGGCGATCGCCGACAATACGTAATTCATCGGAGCGAGACAGCGGCCAAGTGCGCAACATGCGGACGAGCGCTATTTCGTCGTGCGCAAACAGGAGTTCGCGAGCGGCGTCCATCCGACGCCGAGTGTGACCGGGCCGTTGTCGGTTGCCCAATACGAAGCGCTTGCGGCCAGACTGAAGTTGCCCGCGTTCGAGTCGGTAGGCATCCCGGGTGTGTGCGATCCGAAGAATGCGGTTGCTCAGCGATAGAGCCGTCGTCAACTTCGCGGATGTATTCGCAACCTGCCGGGGCCTGGCTGCCGACAGGGTTCACTTAGCGATGCGCCGGATCGAAACCGTTGCGCCGAGCGCTTAATTTCCGGCGTTTGCGGCTTTGCCCGCGGCCGCCATCGCCCGCGACCCCGCCAGGATGATCCGCACCATCGTGCTCATCTGTTCGATGAGTTCGTGGTCCTTCTCGCGCGGCATGTCCATCGCGGTGGCGCCCATGGCGAATACCAGGCGGGTGATCGAACGCGCGACCAGGGCCGGTTCGTGCAGGGTGATCTTGTCGATCGCGGCCAGGCGGATCAGGTCGACGCGCAGCTCCTCCTCGAAGAACGACAGCTCGCGGTCGACCGCGCGCTTGAAGGCGTCCGAGCCGACCGTGCCCTCGCGCAACAACACGTGCAGCAATTTGTCGTCGGCGCGTAACTGTTCCATGAAAGCCTCGATGGAACTGCGCACGATGCTGCGCCGGGTCGCGGCGCGGTGGCGCGCCTCGCCGACGATCTTGCGCAGCGACTGGCCGGCCAGGTCGATCAGGGCCACGGCGAGTTCGTCGGTGTCGCGGAACTGGCGGTAGAAGCTGTTCGGCGCGATGCCGGCCTCGCGGGCGACCTCGCGCAGGCTCAGGCTGGACACGCTGCGGTGCGGCCCGATGAGTTTGAGCGCGGCGGCGATCAGGTCCTCGCGCGAGATCGTCGCCTTGCGGCCCGGGTGCGAATCGACATCTATGTCTGAATGGAGGCGTTGGCTCACGGGGCTGGCACCAGGACGATGGCGAACATGATACTCCCGGCACGGAATTAATATACGGGTGTGCACACAGCTGTGCTCATATGTGTATAGTGCCGCCATGAACGCTGCTCTTCGTCCCTCCCGCGCCCGCCCGCACAGCCGCCTCAAGCGGCTGATCGCACCGCTGGTTGCGCCGCAAGTCTTTGATTTCTGGGCCTCGCGCTTCCATCCGACCTGGACTTGGGAGCGCCCGCTGGCGCGCATCGTCGCCCGCGAGCCGGCTTCGGCCGACGCGGTGACCCTGCTGCTGGCGCCGAACCGGCACTGGGCCGGCTGCCGTCCCGGGCAACATTTGATGATCGGCGCGCGTGTCGACGGCACCCTGGTCTCGCGCAGCTACAGCGCGGCGCAGGCGCATCGCGCCGATGGCCGCATCGCGATCACGGTCAAGGCGATCGAAGGCGGCAAGCTCAGCCGCCACCTGTACGACCACGCGCAGGTCGGCGACGTCCTCGAAATCGGCGCCGCGTTCGGCGAGATGACCCTGCCCGAGCGGGCCGACGGCGCGTGGTTGTTCCTGGCCGCCGGCAGCGGCATCACCCCGTTGATGTCGATGGTGCGCGAGCTGGCGGCGAAGGGCATGCCAGCCGAACTGAGCTTGCTGTATTGGGCGCGTCGTCGCGAAGAGCTGTGTTTCGTCGATGAGCTGCGCGCGATCGCCACGGCGCATCCCGGCTTCCGCGTGCGCTTCGTGCTGACGCGGCAAGCGGCCGAGCATGCCGACGAAGCGGCCGGCCGCATCGATGCGGCGCAACTGTCCGAACTCGTTCCCGACCTGGCTTCGCGCCAGGTCTATGTCTGCGGCCCCGGCGGTTTCGTCGATGTCGCGCGTGCGCAGACGCAGGCCCAGGCGCGTTCGTTCGCGGCCGAAGCCTTCACTCCGCCGCCGCGCACGCTCGACGAAAGCGGCACCGTCGAAGTCACCCTGGCGCGCAGCGGCCGCACCCTGCAACTGCCGCGCGGGCAATCGCTGTTGACCGCGCTGGAAGCCGAAGGCCTCAAGCTCGCGTCCGGCTGCCGCATGGGCCTGTGCAACACCTGCTCCTGCGGCAAGAGTTCCGGCAGCACCCGCCATTTGCATACCGGCGACGTCCAGGACGAGCCGGTTTCCGCGTTGCGCCTGTGCGTGAACAGCGCCGGCAGCGATCTCGTCCTCGATCTGTGATCCGTCCATGACCCGTACCTTCCGCAATCGCGTGCTGACCCCGCAGGAACTCGACCGCTTCGGCGAAGAGCTCGACGCGCTGCGCGCACGCACCGTCGCCCAGATCGGCGGCATCGACGCCGCCTACATCCGTCGCGTCGTCGCCGCGGTGCGCTACACCGGTCTGCTCGGCCGCTTGTTGCTGTATGTCGGTGCGCTGGGCCTGGCGCTCGGCGGCGCATTCGTGCCGTGGATGATGGTGCCGGCGTGGATTCTCGGCACCTTGCTGCTGGGCCTGTCGAAGATCCTCGAGAACATGGAAGTCGGCCACAACGTCATGCACGGCCAGTACGACTGGATGCGCGACCCGCATCTGGACGGCAAGACCTACGAGTGGGACATCGTCGCCACCGGCGACAACTGGCGCAGGACCCACAACTACCAGCACCACACCTGGACCAACGTGCGCGGCATGGACGACGACATCGGCTACGGCCTGCTGCGTCTGTTCCCCGAGCAACGCTGGCGGCCGTTCTATCTCGTGCAGCCGTTCATCGCCGTGGTGTTCGCGTTGCTGTTCGAGTGGGGCGTGGCGATACAGGATCTGCGCCTGGGCCGTTGGCTGACCGGCAAGACCAAGCACAAGGCGATGTGGCGCAAGTTCGTGCCGGTCGGCCGCAAGATGGGCAAGCAGATGCTCAAGGACTACCTGTTGTTTCCGCTGTTGGCCGGCCCGTTCTTCCTGCCGGTGTTGCTCGGCAACGTGGTCGCCAACGTGATGCGCAACCTGTGGACGTATACGGTGATCTTCTGCGGCCACTTCACCCACGACGCGGAAGTGTTTCCGAAGGAATCGGTGCGCAACGAGTCGCGCGGGCATTGGTATCTGCGTCAGCTGCGCGGTTCCTCGAACCTCAGCGGCGGCAAGTGGATGGACCTGATGACCGGCAACCTGAGCCATCAGATCGAGCACCATTTCTATCCCGATATCCCGGCCTGGCGCTATGCCGCCATCGCGGTGGACGTGCGCGATATCTGCGGCCGTTACGGCCAGCATTACGACACCGGCTCCTTGCCGCGCCAATTCGGCGAAGTGGCCTGGCGCATCGTGCGTCACGCCTGGCCGAGCCGCCCGCGCGGCCGCCGGCCGCTGGTGCGGGCTGAAGCGCAGGCTTGACGCTGCGAGTTTCGAGCGTCGCGTGTTGGTTGCGGCGGTAGGAACAGCAACAGCAACAGCAAATCCCCCGCGCCCGCTTCGCGGTCGCCGCCCCCTTTTCCAAAGGGGGCAATAGCATGGGCGCGGTGAGTGGGCGATGCGCTTATTCTCCGGCCTGGCCAGCGTGCAGTTCACGGCCAGCCATTACCAAAGTCGATTCCCACGACCATGCGACCCACCGAGGTCGGTTCCCCACGACCATGCGACCCATCGAGGTCGGTTCCCCACGACCATGCGACCCACCGAGGTCGATTCCCCCCTTTGAAAAAGGGGGGAAGGGGGGATTTGCTCTGCATTCCGAAACAGCGGCGACGACGTTGCCGCCAATCGATCCCATCAAGCCGCGCGCTTCGACTCGCCCGCTGCTTCCAGGCCGATCTCGCCCTGGAAGCCGCCGCTGCTCGTCGCCGGGCGCTGATCTTCGATGGCATGGGCGAAGATCACCGCCGGGTCGGCTTCGAGCTTGTCGTACAGGCGCTGCAGGTTCGGGTAGTCGCGGCGGTCGACGACGGCGTGGTACTTGGTCCAGCGCGCGATACCGATGAAGTAGGCATCGGCCAGGGTGCGCTGTTCGCCGAGCAGCCACGGCTTGTCGCCGAGCATCCGTTCCAGCTCCGCATGCGCACGCTCGACCTTCCCCCGGCCGTATTCGGTCAGCGCGGCCTTGGTCGCCGCATCCACTTCGTGTTCGATCACATGCCACAGCGAGCTGAAGGCATTGAAGAAAGTGGTGTTGAGGAAGGCCAGCATGCGGTTGAGGTCGTCGAACTCGCGGCTGCCCTGCTCGGAGGCGATGCCGCTGGCGACGGCGCGGGCGCCGATGTGGTTGAGGATCGCCATGCTCTCGACCACCACGTCGCCGTTCGCGGTCGTCAACGACGGCGTCTCGCCGACCGGGTTGATCGCGCGGTAGGCGTCGGTGTGGATCATCTCGGGCATTTCGACCCGTACCAGGCGATACGGCAGGCCGGACCATTCGAGGGCGACGATGGAGCCGAACGAACAACCGGACGGGACGCCGTAGTAAAGAATCGGGGACATGAGTTTCTCCAGTGAGGGGTGGGCCCGTCTTGCGGGGTGAGTTCACTGTATTGGTGTGGACTTTGGCTGTGTAGTCGGCCGAAAGTGGACGCAAAGTCTCCCTATGTGTACTTTGCGGTCATGCTTAATCTCAACGACCTGGTCCTGTTCGCCGCCGCGGTCGAACACGGCGGTTTCGCCGCAGCCTCGCGCCGGCTCGGTGTGCCCAAGTCGACGGTCAGCAAGCGCGTCGCCGCGCTCGAAGACGAACTCGGCGTGCGCCTGATCCATCGCACCTCGCGCAGCTTCACCCTCACCGACGCCGGCCGCGCCTTCCACGAGCATGCGCATGCCGCCTTGATCGAGACCGAAGCGGCCGAAGCGGTGGTGCGCAGCCGTGTCGCCGAACCGAGCGGCAAGGTGCGCATCACCGCCGGCGTGCCGACCGCGCAGGACTACCTCGCGCCGCATCTGCCGGCGCTCGCGCGCGCCTATTCGCGCCTGCACGTGCAGCTCGACGTCACCGACCGTTTCGTCGACCTAGTGCAGGAGGGCTACGACATCGCCGTGCGCAGCCACTTCGCGCCCTTGCCGGACTCGGGTCTGATCCAACGCCAGGCCCTGGTCGAATCGATCGTGTTGGTCGCCGCGCCGTCTTATCTCGGCGAGCGTGGCTGGCCTGCGACGCCGCAGGCGTTGGCCGTCCACGATGGGTTGCTGACCGGGCAGTCGTCGGCGACGACGTGGACCTTGTCCGATGGTGCCGGCGCCCGCGTCGAGGTCGCGCCGATCGCGCGCATGACCGTGAACGAGAGCCGGGTGTTGTCGACCGCGGCGGTGGCCGGGCTCGGCATCGCCTGTCTGCCGGAACGCATGTGCCGCGACGAACTCGACAGTGGCCGGCTGGTGCGGGTGTTGCCGGAATGGATCGCCGGCCGCGTCACCACGAGCCTGGTGATGCCGCATCGGCGCGGTCAACTGCCCGGGGTGCGGGCAACGGTCGAGTTCCTGATCGATTGCCTGAAGGCCTGATCGCTCCTGCAGTGCAGCGTCAGTCGCGCAGCGCGGCGTCGCCTTCGCTGATCACCAACAGCACGCGGCTGTCGCCGCCGAGCGCATGCGCCGCGCGCAGCTCGGGATCGGCCGATGCGCGCAACAGCCCGGCGAGCCCCGCAGCGCCGGAGGCGGTGCTGTGCGGGCCGCCGGCTTCGCGCAGTGCGGTCACGGCGAGATCGAGCATCGCCTCGTCGACACCGATGCCGCGCGCATCGTGGCGCAACAACACCGCCAAGGCCGGCGCCGAAGCCAGCCCGCAGGACAACATCCCGGCGGCGGTATCCAGGTCGCCGTCGATCGCCACCGGTGCGCCGGCCTGCAGGGCGCGGGTCACGCAGGCGGCCGAGTCGGGCTCGACGACCACGATACAGGCCGATGCGCGCAACTGCGTGCGCAGACCTTCGGCCATCGCCGCGGCCAGCCCGCCGACACCGGCCTGGATAAACGCATGGCTCGGCGGACCGCCGGCGTGGTCGGGCCATTGCCCGGCGAGTTCGCGCGTGAGCAGGCCATAGCCGTGCATGACGTCGGCGACCACGGCGTCGCCGGGATCGCTGGCGGTGTCGGCGATCAACACGCCGTCGCCGCGAGCCGCCATCGCCGACGCGGCGAGGACGGCATCGTCGTAACTGCCGTCGATGCGCACGACCTTGCCGCCGAGTGCGGCGATGCGCGCGGCGCGCGGTTCGTCCACCGCCGCCGGCAGATACACCGTGGCATGGGCGCCCACGCGTTGCGCCGCCGCGGCAACGGCGAGGCCGTGGTTGCCGTCGCTGGCGCAGAGCAGTCGCATCGGCGCCGGGCTCTGACGGCAGTGTCGTTGCAGGGCGTCGAGCGAATCGGCGCCAGTGACGCGGGCGAGGGCGCGCAGACCGGCGGTCATGCCGCCGAGCGATTTGAAATTGCCGAGCGGCCGTTCGTTCTCGGCCTTGGCGTAGACGCGGGCGACGCCGCAGCGGCGCGCCAACGCCGGCAGTTCCAGCAAGCGGGTCGGGCGGTAGTCCGGCCACAGTTGCGCCGGGTCGATCAGCCAGGGGGAGGTCATGGCGCCAGTGTGGCGTCGGCCGCGCGTCGTTGCGCCGCGAATCGGCGCGACGGATGCGGCCAAGCCGCGCATCGGCGCCGGCGATCGCGGCACGACGGGCCCGGCCTGCGAACCCGGTACGCAGTCGTTACTCGTCGTCGAGCGCGACCGGAATCGTCAGGCCGCGCTTGACCAGGCTCAGCGCGACGTTGGTGGTGAAGCGCTTGATGTTCGGGTTGTCGCCGACCATGCGGATCATCAGCGCGTCGTAGCTTTCGGTGTCCGGCGCGGTCACCACCAGCACGAAGTCGGCTTCGCCGGTGACGTAGAAGACTTGCTGCACCTGTTCCTGCCCGGCCAGCCACTTACGCAATTGCGCCAGCAATTCGGGGCGCTCGCGTTCGACCTGCAGGGCGACGATGAAGAAGGTCGGTTTGCCGACCTGCCTGGGGTCGACCACCGCCGCCTGGCGCACGATCACGCCCTGCTCGCGCATGCGCCGCAGGCGCCGCTGGATCGCCGACGGCGACAGCGCGACCTGTTCGGCGAGGTGCTCGGCGGTCTGGCCGGCGTCTTCCTGGACCAGGTTGAGCAATTGGCGGTCGAATCGGTCGAGTTTCATGGTCCCGGCATCTTAGTGGGCGAGTGCGCGGAAAAACCGCAAGCGGCGCGGACCGATCGCGGCGAAAGCGCAGGGCCGCGCGGCTAGCATTTTCGCCTCATCCCGAGGCGACGTCATGGATTTTCCGAAGCTGCAGCAATTCGTCGATCGTATCTGGCAGGCCGACATCCTGCCGGCGTTGTGCGAGGACATCGCCATCCCCTGCGAGTCGCCCGCCTTCGACCCGGACTGGGACGCGCACGGCCATATGCAGCGCGCGGTCGAGCTGATGACGGGCTGGGCGCGCGAGCGCCTCGCCGCGGTGCCGGGCGCCAGCGTCGAGGCGCTGCGCCTGCCCGGGCGCACGCCGACGATCTTCATCGATCTCCCGGCGACCGGCGCCGGCACGCCGGTGTTGATCTACGGCCACCTCGACAAACAGCCGCCGATGGCCGGTTGGGCCGCCGGCCGCAGCGCCTGGGCGCCGAGCATCGAGGGCGAACGCCTGTACGGGCGCGGCGGCGCCGACGACGGCTATGCCATGTTCGCAGCGATCGCCGCGGTGCTGGGGCTGCGCGAGCAAGGCCTGGCGTATCCGCGCTGCAGCCTGCTGATCGAAGCCAGCGAGGAATCCAGCAGCATCGACCTGCCGGCCTACATCGATCATCTCGCCCCGCGCCTGGGCGAGCCGGGCCTGATCGTCGCGCTCGATGCCGGTTGCGGCAACTACGAGCAGTTGTGGACGACGACGTCGCTGCGCGGACAGGTCGCCGGCACATTGAGTGTGCGCGTGCTCGACGAAGGCGTGCATTCCGGCGACGCCTCCGGGATCGTGCCGTCGAGTTTCCGCATCGCGCGGCGCTTGTTGTCGCGACTCGAAGACGCCGGCAGCGGCGAGGTCGTCGCCGATTTCCAGACCGAGATTCCGCCTGCGCGCCGCGCCCAGGCCGAGCTCGCCGCGACGGCCTTGGGGCAGGGGCTGGTCGACAGTTTTCCGTTCCATCGCGACACCCGGGCGGTCAGCGAAGTGCCGGCCGAGCTGGCCCTCAACCGTGCCTGGCGTGCGCAACTGGCGGTCACCGGGCTCGACGGTCTGCCGGACGTGGCCCGGGCTGCGGCGGTGATGCAGCCGTACACCGCGCTCAAGCTCAGCCTGCGTTTGCCGCCGACGCTCGACCCCGCGGTCGCGGGGCAGCGTTTGAAGGCGCTGCTCGAAGCCGACCCGCCGTACCGCAGTGAGGTCTCGTTCGCGATCGATTTCGCCAGCCCGGGCTGGCATGCGCCGGCGGTCGCGCCGTGGCTCGAAGCCAGCCTGGAACGCGCCTCGCTGCAGGCCTTCGGCCGCGGCAGCGCCTTGATCGGCGGAGGCGGCGGGATTCCGTTCCTGGCCATGCTCGGCGAGCGCTACCCGCAGGTGCAGTTCGTCGTCACCGGGGTGCTCGGCCCGCAGTCCAACGCGCACGGCCCGAACGAATTCCTGCACCTGCCGACTGCGCGCCGGATCACCGCGGTGGTCGCGTGTTTACTGCACGATGCCGCTGGGCCGCGCTAGGCATCGATCGTCCGCGCCGCCAATGTCTTCTCTTCCGTATTCCCGCAAAGGTCCCGCCATGCAACTGCTCTATCAGACTCATTCGCCGTATGCGCGCAAGGCCCTGGTGTTCGCTCACGAAGCCGGACTGGCCGAGCGCATTGAGGTCGTGCATCACGAGACCAGCCCGACCCTGCGCAACGAAGCGGTGTATGCGCAAAACCCGCTCGGCAAGGTGCCGGTGCTGATCCGCATCGGCGAACCGGCGATCTTCGATTCCGACATCATCTGCGCCTACCTCGATACCTTGCACCACGGCCGGCCGCTGATCCCGGCGCAGGGCGAGGCGCGCTGGCATGCGCTGCGTTTGCAGGCGGTCGCCCAGGGCCTGGCCGATGCCGGCATCAAGGTGCGCTGGGAAACCGTGCGCCGCCCGGAAGCCTTGCGTTATCCGGCCTTGCGCGAGGGTTACACCGAGAAACTGATCGAGAGCTACGACTGGCTGGAACAGCAGCTGGACGCCGATGCGCCGCTGCACGTCGGCCATATCGCCGTCGCGACCGCCTTGAGCTGGCTGGAATTCCGCGAGTTACCGGACTTCCGCGAAGGGCGCCCGCGTCTGGTGGCCTGGTTCGACGCTTTCGAACAGCGCCCCTCGATGCGCGCCACGCCTCTGTCCGGCGACACCCACGATTGAGTGCGAGCCCTGTTGCCCAGGCTGCGTGGCCTGCGCCGCGCCGCGACCGCGTTCGCTCAGGTAGGCGCGGCGGTCGTCGCGCCGGACAGGGGAGCGCGGATGCCGGCGGCTGGATGCATCGGCCGGTTTCGTGCTGCGAACCGTTCTTTCCTGTCGACCCGGCCGCGCCATCGCGGCGTGCGACCAGGAGCGAAACCATGCAGAAGATCTTCGGCGGCCTGATCTCGGTGATCCTGCTTGGCGTCTACGTGCACCTCATCACCGTGGCGGTGGAAGTGGTGAACTGCGGCACCGCGGCCAACTGCACGGTATTCAACGACGGCATGGCCCAGGCCTTGTCGGTGATCGGCGGCCTGGTATCGGCGCTGGTCATCGCCGAACTGGCGATCGCCAAGCCGGGCGAAGCGCCGGGTGCGCGGGTGCTGGATACCGGTGCCTCGGTCGGTGCGGTGCGCACCTTGACCATCGTGTCGGTGCTGTTCGTGCTGGTCTGGATCGGCGCGGGGCTGACCGCCTTCATGGTCGGGCTGTATCACCCCAAGGCGTTGCCGGTGCTGACCAACCACGGCCAGGCCTGGCTCGGCCTGGCGGTATCGGCGGCCTACGCCTATTTCGGACTGTCGCCCGGCGGTCGTTGAGCGGCGCGCGCTAGAGCGCCCCTCAGTCGCGCGGCTGGGTATGCGACAGCGACCGCTCCGGCGGCCCGAATAGTTGCCCGACCACGCCGCGCAGGCCGCGTGCGCGCCAGGCGTCGCCGAACATCGCGACCCATTCGTGGAAGGTCAGCCGGATCGGGTTGTGCCCGCGCACCTGGCCGACGATGCCGTACTCGCAGGGCACGTCCGCGTCTTCCTCGGTGTAGGTGCCGAACAGTTTGTCCCAGACGATCAGTACGCCGGCGTAGTTGCGGTCGATGTACTGCGGGTTGCGCGCGTGGTGGACGCGGTGATGCGAAGGCGTGTTGAAGATCTTTTCGAACCAGCCGAGCTTGCCGACCGCCTGGGTGTGCACGAAGAACTGGAAGCCCAGGTTGATCGCGACCACCGCGACGATGAGGCGCGGTTCGAAGCCGATCCAGGCCAGCGGCAACCAGAACAGCCACATGCCGGAAATCGGGTAGGTCAGGCTCTGCCGGAACGCGGTCGACAGATTCAGTCGCTCCGAGGAATGGTGAGTGACGTGCGAGGCCCACAGCCAACGCACGCGGTGGCTGCTGCGGTGGAACCAGTAGTAGAAGAAATCCTGGGCGACGAAAAGCGCGGCGATGGTCCACCACGACGCCGGCGGCAATTCGAACAGACGATGGGCGTAGACCGCGTAGTACAGGCCGATCACCAGCAACCAGGCGACCGCATCGCTGGCCTGGTGCATCAAGGCCAGGGCCGCGTTCGAGAAAGTGTCGCGCAGGCTGTACTGCTCGGGCCGGCGCTTGCGCCAGTACCAGGCTTCGAGGCCGATCAGCGACAGGAAGACCGGCGCCATCGCCAGCAGTATCCACTCCTGCATCAATCGCGCTCCTGCCGCCAGGCGGCTTCCAGGGATTCGGCCATGCGCTCCAGGCATTGCCGCATCGCGACCTGCATGAAGCCGTGCAGCAAGGGCCAGGCGAACGGCCAGGCCAGGGCGTTGGTCAGCTCGAAGTCGTAACGCCAAAGCACGCACGTAGAGGTCGGCGTGCCGGCCGAGCGCTCGATCGATTCGGCGGCGAAGGTCCAGTCGGCGTGGGCCTCGCGTGCGAGCCAGGCCAGCGGCCCGCGGAACCCGCTCAAGGTATAGGCATGCCGGCGTGGCGGATCGAAAACGGTGATGCGCTCCATCAGGCGGGAGCCGTCCTGGTTCTCCAGGGTGCGCATGCTGCCGACCGCGGACGGCGCCAAGGGAGTGATGCGTCGCAGGCCCGGAATCGGGCCGTAGCCTTCGAACAACGCCGGAAAGCGTTCGGGGTCGAGGGCCAGCGCGAACACCGCCTCGGGCGTGGCGGAGATGCTGCGTTCGGCGAGTAGGGAGACGCGCATTCAGCGAGTCTAGAAGGTCGCGCGCGACGAATCCATACGCTGGCGCAGGTTCTGCGTGAGCGGTCGCGATTCCCTGCCGGGCGGGGCGGTGAGGGCCCGGCGGCCGGTTATCGGCTCGCGCTCAGCGCAGCCACTTCTCCACCAGCGGCGGCACCACTGCGGTCGCGGTGCCCTGCAGAAAGCGATAACCGCGCGGCACCTCCTGCAGATCGGGCGAAACGAAGCAGCGTTCGGCCGAGAACGGGGCGTAGGCGACCAGGCCGGCGGCCGGGTAGACGCTCAGCGAGGTGCCGATCGCCAGTACCTTGGCCGCGGTGGAAAAATGCGCCTCGGCCTCGTCCATATGACGCACGGCTTCGCCGAACCAGACCACGTCGGGGCGCAGCTGGCTGCCGCGTTCGCACAGGTCGCCGAGTTCGATCAGCGGACGCTTCAGCGGGTAAATCCGCTCCGGCGCGATGGTGTTGCGCGCCTTGAGGATTTCGCCGTGCACGTGGACCACCGTGGACGAGCCGGCGCGTTCGTGCAGGTCGTCGATGTTCTGAGTGATCACCACGACCTCGTACTTCTCTTCGAGCCGGGCGATGGCGAGATGGGCGGCGTTCGGTCGCGCCGCGAGCACGCCCTTGCGGCGCTCGTTGTAGAAGCGCAGCACGGTGGCCGGGTCGCGCTGCCAGGCCTGCGGCGAGGCGACGTCTTCGAGGCGGTACTCGTGCCAGAGCCCGCCCATGTCGCGGAAGGTCTTGAGCCCGCTCTCGGCGCTGACGCCGGCACCGGTAAATACGACGATCTTGTCTTTCACGATGCGGCCCGCACGGTCGGGGCGGCGTGTCCGCTGCGGCGAAGCGGGGAGAGAGCGTGCTGCATGGCTGGAACCTGTTGCCGGAAATGAGGTAAGCGGATACGAGGATAGCCGAGGCCGCCGGCCGGGATGGCCGCCGCGGCCGGGGCGAAGCCTTGCGGATGCGGTCGGACAAATCGGCACCGCGCGCTTTCAACCCTGGCGCCGGTTCGCGCATCTGTGGCTGGGCGTGGACGGGGCCGGTCCGCATGCGAGCCATAACCATCGTCGAGGGCCATCGGCACGAGATCGAGTCAGGAGTCGGGAATGATCGCTTACCTGTTGGCGTTGACCCTGGGCGCGCAAAGTCCGGCCGCGGATGCGGCGTCTGCGGCCGGCGCTTGGCTGGTCGCCGACGTCAGCGTGATCCCGGCCGATACCGACGAAGTACTGAGGCACCGCAACGTGCTGATCCGCGATGGCCGCATCGTGCGGATTCTGGCGCCGGGCGCGAAGGCGCCAGTGAGCGATGCCGATGCGACGATCATCGACGGACGCGGCAAGTACTTGGTGCCCGGCTTCGTCGATGCGCACGTGCACATCGCCACCGAGGGCGCGATCCGCGACAGCAAGGACCCGGTGATCTCCACGCTCGAGCTGGGCCAGGCACACGGTTACGACCGCCAGGTGATGCTCGGCTTCCTCAAGGCCGGCGTGACCGGTGCGGCCAACCTCGGCGGCAGCGCGCGCAGCGACGAAGACCTGCTGTGGCTGCGCGGGGAGATCGCCGCCGGCCGCATCGCCGGCCCGCAGCTGTATGTCGGCAAGCGCATCAATGGCCCGCGCGTCGCGGTCGCGCTGCAGCCGGCCTCCACGGTACCGGCGTCGAAGCCGGAGGCGCCGACCACCGCGGCCGACGGTGCTGCGGCGGTGCGCCAGGCGCGCGAGCGCGGCTACGACTTCATCAAGCCCTATCAATTCCTCAATCGCGAGACCTATCGCGCGGTCGTCGACGAAGCCCGGCGCCAGGGCATGGTCACTACCGGCCATCTGCCCGAGCTGGGCTGCGCGAGCTGCGCCGACCGCGCCTTCGCTTTCGCCCATCCGATGGACAACATCGCTCACAGCGAAGAGCTGACCCGTTTCGCGCGCATCGGCAGCGATCTGTCGCCGCAGGATCTCGACGCGCTTGCCGATGCGGTCGCCGAGCGCAAGATCGCGGTCACACCGACCCTGGTGACGCTCAAGACCATCGTCGGCATGTACGTGCAGCGTGCGGTGCCGCCGGTGCCGGGCGATTGGGCGACGCGCGTCGATCCGGTCACCCGCCTCGACTGGGCGCCGCCGGCCAATCGTTATCTGAGCCAGGCCTTCCGCGACCAGGACGGCGCCGATACGTTCTCGGCCGGCTACGATTTCGCCCGCGTGCTGACTCGCCAGTTGTGGAAGCGTGGCGTGCCGCTGACGGTCGGCACCGATGCGTCCCTGCCGGGCTTGGCCTTCGGCGTGTCGGTGCAGCAGGAGATGATCGAGCTGCGCGAGGTCGGCCTGCGCCCGATCGACGTGCTGCGCGCGGCCTCGATCAACGCGCACCGTCTGTTCGACCCCAAGGCCGGCAGCGGCGCCGTGCGCGAGGGCGAACGCGCCAACCTCGTCTTGCTCGACGCCGATCCGCTCGCCGACATCCACAATGTCGCCAAGATCGCCGGCGTGTTCACCCAGGGGCGTTGGTGGCCGATGGCCGAGATCGACCGCCGCCTGGACGAGGGGCGCGCCTTCGAGCAGGCATTGTCGCGGCAGATCCAGGCGCACAAGGCGGGCCATTGATCGGCGCGGCTGTGTTCGGTTGCGGCTGACTTTCGGCGTGGCTGACTTTCGTTGTGGGCTTGGGCAAGATCGCGGCATGAGTCACGACGAGCTGGCTACGCTCCCCAATCCGCGCTATCGGGTGTTGTTGCTCGATTTCGACGGTGTGCTGCGGCAGTGGCCGGACTGCGACGACGCGATCGAGATCGCCCACGGCCTGCCGGTCGGCAGCCTGCGCCGCATCGCCTTCGTCCCTGCCTTGTTGGACCAGGCCTTGGCCGGGCGCATCACCGACGAGCAATGGCGCGAACAGGTGGCCGAGCGCTTGCGCGCGACCTATCCCGGCAGCGCGGCCGAGGCCGCGGTCGGGCAGTGGTCGCAGCCCTGCGGACAGCTCGACACCGAGGTCATGGCCTTGCTCGACGCCTGCCGCCCCGATCTGCGTCTGGTGCTGGTCAGCAATGCGACCACGCGACTGGCGCGCGATCTGCAGACCCTCGGCCTGAGCGAACGCTTCGACGCCGTGGTCAATTCCAGCGAGCTCGGCATGATCAAGCCGGAGCCGGAGATCTTTCGCGCCGCCTTCGCCCGCGCCGGCGTCGAGGCGCGGCAGGCTTTGTTCGTCGACGACGACGCGGACAACGTCGCCGCCGCGGTGGAGCTCGGCGCCCACGGCCTGCGCTACCGCGACTGTGCGGGCTTGCGCTCTTGGCTCGAGGCGGCCGACGCCTTGCGCGACTAGCGCGGCGGGCGAGGGCGACTTACCGATTCGACGCCGATGCAGCGTCGCGGGCGAAACGTTCGCGGTAATCGCGCGGGCTCAGCCCGAGTTTGCGGCGGAAGTGATGGCGCATGGTGATGGCGCTGCCGAAGCCGGTGCGGCCGGCGATGCGGTCGATCGCCAGGCGGGTGGTTTCGAGCAGTTCGCGCGCGCGGTCGACGCGCGCCTGGATCAGCCAGTCGGCTGGGGTCATGCCGGTGCTCTGTTTGAAGCGGCGCATGAAGTTGCGCTCGCTCATCGCGGCCATGCCGGCGAGCACCGCCACCGGCAGCGGCTCGGCGAGCTGCTTGCGCATGCGTTCGAGCAAGGGCGAGAGCGCGTTGCCGGCCTCGCGCTCGATCGGGCGGTCGATGTACTGCGCCTGGCCGCCCTCGCGATGCGGCGGGATCACCAGGCGCCGGGCGACGTGATTGGCGATCTTCGTCCCCCAGTCGCGACGCACCAGGTGCAGGCACAGGTCCAGGCCGGCGGCGCTGCCGGCCGAGGTCAGCAGCGTGCCTTCGTCGACGTACAAGGCATTGGGGTCGACACGGATGCGCGGATAGCGTGCGCGCAGCGCGTCGACGTAGCGCCAGTGCGTGGTCGCGCGGCGGTCGTCGAGCAGCCCGGTCGCGGCGAGCGCGAACGCGCCCGAGCAGATCGACAACAGGCGCGCGCCGCGTGCATGCGCTTCGCGCAGGGCTGCGACAATCGGCGCCGGCACCGGTGCATCGATCGAACTCCAGCCGGGAATGACGACGGTGCCGGCGCGGACCAGTCGATCCAGCCCGGCATCGGCGGAAATCTTCAGCCCGTATTGGCCGCGCAAAGGACGACGTTGCGCGGCGCAGGTCTCGAAGCGGTACCAGCCCGCGCCGAGCTCGGGCCGCGCCAAGCCGAACACCTCCGCGGCGCAAGAGAATTCGAACGCGCACAGTCCGTCGTAGGCGAGCACAGCGACGCGCGGATCGGCCGGTCCGGAGCGGGGTTTCGACTTCGGCATGATCTGATCGATGCTTGGCATTCCTGCCAATAGTGGCCGGCACCGGCCGCGCCGACAATGGCTGCACCTCCCCCCCCCCCTCGTTTCCTGGAACCCGCCATGCGCAACGCCGTCACCGAGATCCCCGCCGCCGCGTCCGAGCTGGCCTTGCAGCACTTCCAATCACAGTTCGCCTTCGAGACCGATTGCTGGGACACCCACGAAGCCTTGCAATCGGGCGCGCCGGGTTTCGTCCTGATCGACGCGCGCAGCCCCGAGCTTTACGCCAAGGGCCATCTGCCCGGTGCGATCAGCCTGCCGCACCGCAAGATCATCGCCTCGAAGATGAGCGCGTACCCGTCTTCGACCCTGTTCGTGGTTTATTGCGCCGGCCCGCATTGCAACGGCGCGGCGCGCGCAGCGGTCCGGCTCGCCGAGCTCGGGCTGGCGGTGAAGCTGATGAGCGGCGGCGTCACTGGCTGGGTCGACGAAGGCTTCGCCTTAGCTGTCGGCGACAGGCCTTGAGCCTGCCGGTCGGGATACAGGCTTGCGTTGGCGACGCTTCTTGCTGAGGCAGACCGCAGTCCCACGTCCCCCACTCCCTCCCCCTTTGAAAAAAGGGCGGCAGGGGGATTCGCTCTTGCTCTTGCTTTCATCTCATCGTGCAAAGCAAATCCTCATCGCACCAGTTCATCGGGCTTCGTGCATCTCGGGCGTGAGCCCCCTTTGTCAAAGGGGGCGGATAACGCGCGTGCTTCGCTGATGTCAACCGCCGGTGCAAGCCGATGATCACGCTGCCGAGATAAGCCGAGTGGCGACCCGCCTGCGATGTCACAGGCCCGATGCAGTGGATCGTCATGGATATAGAGCGCGTCGAACCGACGCATCGGCCGTTGCATTGAATATGGCGGCGACCGGCCTCAGCTCGATAACCCCACATCGAAGGAATCGCAATGAACGCTGCAAACCCGAAGCCGGCCCTCGTACTCAGCAACCCGGCCGGTCTCTATGATCCCGCTCCCAACGGTTACTCGCACGTGGCCGAAGTCGCCGGTGCGGTGCGCTGGGTGTTCGTCGCCGGGCAGGGCGGCGAGACCGCCGACGGCGCTCTTGCCGACGATTTCCGGGCACAAGTGCGTCAGGCCATGAGCAACCTGGTCACCGCCCTGGCGTCGGCCGGCGCATCGTCGTCGGACGTGGTCAAGCTGACCGTGTTGATCGTCGATCACAGCGAGGCCCGGCTGCACGTATTCGGCGCCGAGCTGGCCGCGGCCTTCGGCAGCGAGCATCGCCCGACCTGCACCCTGATCCCGGTGCCGAGGCTGGCGCTGGACGGCATGCTGTTCGAGATCGAGGCGCTCGCCGCAGTCGCGGTGTAAGCGTAGCAGAGGCACCGAGGTCCCCGTCGCGAAAGACACCGGGAACGGTGCGGCCGCAGCGGTCTATAATGGCCGCGGCGGCCGTGCCGGTTCGCAGCCCGCGAACGACCCGTCGCCCCCCTCTCCAATTCTCGCCGCTTGTTGCCGTGCAGCCGATGCTGCGTGGCGCGGAGCGCTGCACGGAGACTTGCAAGGAGCAGCTCATGCACACGACCCATGGATTACTGATCCGCGCCGCCGCTTTCGCGGCCGAGCGCCACCGCCATCAGCGCCGCCGCGATGCCGAGGCTTCGCCTTACATCAATCATCCCATCGCCCTGGCCGACGTGCTGGCCAACGAAGGCGGCATCGACGATACGACGGTTTTGTGCGCGGCCTTGCTGCACGACACGGTCGAGGACACCGAGACCAGTGCGGCCGAGATCGAAGCGCTGTTCGGCGCACGCGTCGCCGCCATCGTGCTGGAAGTCAGCGACGACAAATCCCTGCCCAAGGCCGAGCGCAAGCGCCTGCAGATCGAACACGCGCCGCACTTGTCGCGCGAGGCCCGGCTGATCAAGCTGGCCGACAAGATCTGCAACCTGCGCGATCTGCTTGCGCAACCGCCGGCGGACTGGCCGGCGCAGCGCAAGCAGGCGTATTTCGATTGGTCGGCGCAGGTCGTCGCCGGTGTGCGCGGCGTCCATCCGGGCCTGGAGGCGGTGTTCGACGCGGTCCATGCGCGCGCGGGCGAGTTGAGCGAACGCCAGCCGGCCTGATCGCCGCTGCGACGCGGGCTTCTGCCGCCGCGGGCGACACCCTAGACTGGGGTCTTTCGACTTCGGCCCCCGCCCATGTCCCATCCGGATCCGTTCCTGTCTCCGATCGTCGCCGGCGCCTGGCGCATGGCCGAGTGGAACTTCGATGTCCAGCAACGCCTGCATTGGATCGGCGCGGCCCTGGATCTCGGCATCACCAGCTTCGACCACGCCGACATCTACGGCGACTACGGCGTCGAGGCCTTGTTCGGCGAAGCCCTGGCGGCGAGTCCCGGATTGCGCGAGCGTATCCAGATCGTCAGCAAGTGCGGGATCAAGCTGACTTCGGCGCAGCGCCCGTCGCACCGGGTCAAGTCCTACGACACCTCGCCTGCGCATGTGGTGGCTTCGGTCGAGAATTCATTGCGCGCACTGCGCACCGATTACCTCGACCTGTTGTTGATCCACCGCCCCGACCTGCTGATGGACGCCGATGCGCTCGGCCGCTGCTTCGACGAGCTCAAGGCGGCCGGCAAGGTGTTGCAGGTCGGCGTGTCCAACCATTCGCCGTCGCAACTGGCGCTGCTGCACTCGCGGCATTCGCTGGCGACCCACCAGATCGAACTCTCGCCGCTGCATCTGGCGGCGCTGGACGACGGCACGCTCGACCAATGCCAGACCCTCGGGATACGGCCGATGATCTGGTCGCCGCTCGGCGGCGGACGCTTGTTCGGCCAGGGCGACGCCCAGGCCATGCGCGTGCACGAGGTGTTGGCCGCGCTCGGCGAGCGCTATGGCGTCTCGGTGGCGACGATGGCCTATGCCTGGTTGCTGCGGCATCCGTCGCGGCCGTGGCCGATCACCGGCAGCGGCCGCGTGCAGGGGCTGCGCGATGCGGTGGCGGCGCTGTCGATCGAACTCGATGCCGAAGACTGGTATCTGATCTGGCAAGCCGGCGCGGGCCGCGAGGTCGCCTGATCTGGACTCGGTGTTCGGGCTCGATATCCGGGCTCGATCCGATCCTCTCGCACAACGACGAAGGCCGCATCGCTGCGGCCTTCGCTGAAGTTTTCGGTTGATCAACCCGGTCGTTGCGATTCACCCGCGCGGTTGGCTTTCGGCGACGGCCTTGAGTTGCCTGAGGCCGTCCTCGAACTGAGCGCCGACGATCTTGTCCATGTTCATGAACAAGCCGAACGCCTTGAACAGGAAGTTGCGCTCGCCGCTCATCGACCAGGTGACCTCGGTCTGGTCGCCGACCGGCCGGAAGGCGAACTCGGCGAGGTTGATGGCCTGGAACGGTTTGCGGAAGGCGAGCTCGATGCGCACGCGTTCGCCGGGCCGGCTTTCCAGAATCGTCGCGCAGCCTTCGCCGGCATTGTTGTCGCCGACCCAATCGTAGATCGCGCCTTCGACGGCCGGGCCCAGGTAGCTGCGTTGCAGGTTGGGGTCGAGCTTCTCGTATGGCGACCACGCCGTCCAGCGGCGGAAATCCTCGACCTGGGTAAAGGCCGCCGCCGGCGGCGCGTTGATCACGATGCTGCGGGTGATGCGGAAGTTCGACGGTTGCAGGGCGACCACGATCGCAAACACGACGAGGACGGCGGCGATGACGAGCAGGATGATCTTGAACATGAAGGTGGCCTGGATAGAGTGAAAGGGCGGGCTCTCAGGAAGCGCGGCTCTCAGGAAGTGCGCTCTGCAGTTGCTCGAAGCCTGCGGCGGCTTGCTGCACGTCGGCGGGGAAGTCTTCCATCGTCATGACCTGGCGCACCTCGATGGTTTCGTGGTCCGCGCCGGGACAGCGGGTGGCCCAGGCAATCGCGTCCTCGCGCGAGGCGACGTCGATGATCCAGTAGCCGCCCAGCACTTCCTTGGCTTCCGGGAACGGGCCGTCGGTGACCTTGGGCTTGCCGCCGGCGAAGCTGACCCGCGCGCCCATCGACGGCGGGTGCAGGCCGTCGAGCGCGATCAACACGCCGGCCTGCTGCAGTTCGCGGTTGTAGGCCATCATCGCCTCGACCGCTTCGGCGCTCGGCATGGTGCCGGCCGCGGCGGTTTCGTAACCTTTCGGAATCATCAGCATCATGAAGCGCATGGCGGTATCTCCTGGGGATGTCGTTATGGGAAAGCGGCGGCCGTCCGGTGCCGTACCGTGTGTCGCAAGACCGCGCTCTTGTAATGACGACGAACCGGCGACGGCGGGATCGACACGTTCGCGAAAATATTTTCTGCAGCTGCCGTCGGCGGGTCCGGGCAGGGCTGCGGAACTGAATCGCATCTGTCTCGGTCGCGCCGGCCTCCCTCTCGCTGCAGCGCACTCCTGCTTACCATCGCCGCTTCATTGACCGAAGGCGAGGGCGGTAATGAGCAGTCCGAACAAGATCTGCGGCAAGCTGGCGACGGCACTGTTGTTGACGATGGCCTGCACGGCCGGCGCGGCCGATGCGCCGCCGCCGGTTGCGACATCGAAAGCGGTTCCCGATCCGGCTCTGGACGTTTATGCCGAGCCGGCGCAACGGGTGGAGATCGGCAAGGGCCGCCATCTCAACCTGCGCTGCAGTGGCCAGGGCGAGCCGACGGTCTTGCTGGAAGCCGGTTTCGCCGCCGATTCGATGACCTGGGCCAAGGCGCAGCCGCTGATCGCCGAGCGCAACCGCGTCTGCGCCTACGACCGCGCCGGTGTCGGTTACAGCGATGCTGGACCGCTGCCGCGCGACCTCGACGCCGACGTCGCCGATCTGCATGCCCTGATCGAGGCCGCCGACCTCGACACGCCGCTGATCCTGATCGGCCATTCCTACGGCAGCCAGGTGGTGCGCCGTTTCGACGAGCGCTATCCCAAACAGGTAGCGGCGCTGGTGCTGGTGGACCCGCCGGTGCAGAACGTCGCCGAATTTTCTCCCGGCTATGCCCAGCGCGAGGCCGAGATCGCGCCGAAGATGCTGGCGATGTACCGGGTCTGCGAACAAGGCGCACGCGACGGCCGTTTGACCGCGACGCCGCCGGCCGAACTCAAGTCCTGTCTGCGCGGGCCGAATCCGAACTACAGCGAGCGCTTGAACGCGGCGATCCTGGGTTGGCGCTCCAAGCAGGCGTTCTGGGACGGGCTGATTTCGGCCTCGGAACGGCGCGGGGCGCTGTACGACGGGCCGGTGCCGAAGAGCGAGCGCCACGACGGTAAGCCGGTGCTGGTGCTGAGCGCCGACCGGCCCTATCCGGGCGCCTCGCCGAAAGATCAGCAGTCGCTGGTTGCGGCCCGCGAACAGACCCACACCGCGCTGATCGGCACCACCCGCCTGGGCAAGCGGGTCATCATCGAAAACAGCTCGCACGATATCCCCATCGACCAGCCGACCGCGCCGGCGATCGCGGTGTTCGAGGCGATGCAGATGCGCGAACGGGCGAAGACCAAGGACTAGCGGCCGAGCAGGCGGGCCGGTCCGATGCGATAGGTCCGTGTCGGCTTAGGTGTCGGCGTAGGTGCCGGCATTGGATCGATCCGTTGCGTGGGCTGCGATTGCGGCATGCGGGTTTGCGACCATCTTGTGGACGATCACACCCGACTCCACCGGAGAGGGGACAATAGCGTCGATCCGTGCGCGACCTCGGTCGCGCGTCGGCCCCCACTCGGTCGCCGTATTCGTCGGCGGTTCGCACAAGACAAAGGAGACATCATGGATCTGGGCATGGTCGGTCTGGGGCGCATGGGCGCCAACATGGCCGAACGACTCGTACGCGGCGGACATCGCGTGGTCGGTTTCGACCCCGGTCCGGCGGCGCGCGAACAGGCCGCGGCACGCGGCATCGAAGCGGCCGCATCCTTGCGCGCGCTGATCGCCGCCTTGCCGGCGCCGCGCACGGTCTGGCTGATGGTGCCGGCCGGCGCGGTGGTCGATGCGACCCTGGCCGAACTGCTGCCGCTGCTCGCTCCGGGCGACAGCGTCGTCGACGGCGGCAACTCCAACTACAAGGACACAATGCGGCGCGCCGCCCAGCTCGCCGAGCACGGTCTGCATTACCTCGACTCCGGCACCAGCGGCGGCGTGTGGGGCCTCAAGGAAGGCTATAGCCTGATGATCGGCGGCGACGAGGCCGCGGTCGAACGCCTGCGCCCCATTTTCGAGACGTTGGCGCCCGCGGCGGATCGCGGCTGGGGCCGGGTCGGGCCGAGCGGCGCTGGGCACTTCACCAAGATGGTCCACAACGGCATCGAGTACGGCCTGATGCAGGCCTATGCCGAAGGCTTCGCGATCATGGGCCGCAAGGACGATTTCGGCCTCGACCTGCACCAGGTCGCCGAGATCTGGCGGCACGGCAGCGTGGTGCGTTCGTGGCTGCTCGACCTGAGTTCGGACGCACTGGCCAAGAACCCCTCGCTCGACGGCATCGCGCCCTATGTCGAGGACTCCGGCGAAGGCCGCTGGACCGTGGCCGAAGCGATCGACCTCAACGTTTCGGCGCCGGTGATCACCGCTTCGTTGCTCGAACGCCTGCGCTCGCGCGACAAGGACTCCTTCGCCGACAAACTGCTGGCGGCGATGCGCAACGAATTCGGCGGCCACGCCATCCGCAAGGAATAAGCCCGACCCGGGGCGAGCTGGGCCGTCCCGGCGCCATCATGGCGCCGTGCACGGCGGCGGCAGCGGTCTGGGCGGCACCGCTTGCGAGCCCGCGCAAGCGTTATGCTCGCGGCCAGGCCATCGGAAGCCGCCGTCATGCCGAGCACGCTGCCCGCAGTCGCCGCACCGGATCGGCCCGCCGCCGATGCGTCCGCGTCCGCTCTCGGCCTGACCCGCCTCGGCATGCCGCGCCTGGACATGGTCGATGCGCTGCGCGGACTGGTGATCGCGTTGATGGTGCTCGACCACGTGCGCGACTACTTTCATTGGCAGGCGTTCGTGTTCAGCCCAACCGACCTCGCCAAGACCACGCCGCTGCTGTTCGCGACCCGCTGGGTCACCCATCTGTGCGCGCCGAGTTTCGTCCTGCTTGCCGGCGTGTCGATCTTCCTGCAACAGGCCGGCGGCGCTTATCCGCGTCCGGCGCAATCGTGGTTTCTGCTCACTCGCGGCCTGTGGCTGATCGCGCTGGAATTGACCGTGATCGTGTTCGGCTTCAACTTCGTCTGGCCGTTCCTGTTCCTGCAGGTGATCTGGGCGATCGGCATCGGCATGGTGGCGATGGCGGCCTTGATCTGGCTGCCGCGCACGGCGGTGCTCGCGCTCGGCATCGCCGTCGTCGCCGGGCACGGGCTGCTCGCGGGTTTCGATGCCGGCCGGTGGGGCGCGCTGGCGCCGTTGTGGACCTTGGCGATGCGGCCCGGCGCGGTGCCCGGCATCGAGGGCTTCGTCGCCTATCCGGCGCTGCCCTGGGTCGGCATCCTCTGCCTGGGCTATGGTCTCGGCCCGCTGTTCCTGCTCGATGCGCCGCGCCGCCGCCGCGTCATTGCCGTGGTTGCGCTGGCGATGCTGGCGGCGTTCGCGATCCTGCGCGCCGGCACCGGCTTCGGCGATCCCTCGCCGTGGCAGCGTCAGGCCGACCCGCTCTTCGATGCGATGGCCTTCGTCAATGTCTCCAAATATCCGCCTTCGCTGTTGTATGCCTTGGTCACGCTAGGTCTGTCGCTGTTGCTGATGGTGGCGCTGGAGCATGGCTCGGGCTGGCTACGGCGCGTGCTGCTCGCGTTCGGCCGCACGCCCTTGTTCACCTATCTGCTGCATATCTATCTCGTGCACGGCCTGGCCTTGCTGATCGGCGTCGCCAGCGGCATTCCCGCGACGGTGTTCGTCGGCATCCTCGGCAATGCCGGGCGCATCGCCGAATCGGGCTGGGGGGTAAGCCTGCCGGTGGTGTTCGGGCTTTGGCTCGGCGTGCTGGCGGCGCTGTATCCGCTGTCGCGCTGGTTCGCCGGAGTCAAGGCGCGGCGTCGCGATCGCTGGCTGAGTTATCTGTAGGCCTACGACCATCGTCGATCTGCGAAGCCGGCCCGCCGCATTCACGCGTGCGGTCACGTCTGAACGAATGCTGCGCTGCACCGCGCGCTAGCCTCGTTCTGCGTCCGGCGCGGTGCATCGCGCATCGGCGGACGCGCAACGCCGCCGCGCCCGCATTCGATCCGCTTGTCGAACAAAAACCACGCCGCACCGGCGCATCGGGGCGGCGAATGGCGAAGCGCGCGCGGTTCCCGCAAGGCCATCGTTCCCCACCTTCGGAGACACCCATGTCCGTGCACACGAAGACGACGCGCCGCCCCTCGCTGCGACGCTGCCTGCAATCGCTCGCCCTCGCCGTCGCCACCACCACTGCGCTCTCGGCCGCGGCCGCACCCAACTTTCCTTTCGCCAGTCATCGCCAGGCTTATGTCGGCGGCACCCTGAGCCCGAGCGTCGGCCGCGCCGCCGCGGATCAGTCCACCGCCTCGTTCTATCGCACCTGGAAGCAGCGTTACCTCATCCCGGCCTGCAAGGCCGGCGAGTACCGGGTCAAGGCCGATACCGACGACGCCTACGTGGTCTCGGAAGGCCAGGGTTACGGCATGCTGATCACGGTGATGATGGCCGGCGAAGACCCGCAGGCGCAGGCCTTGTTCGACGGCCTGCACCGTTACAACCGCGGCCATCCCAGCGCCAACGACGGCGACTTGCTGGCCTGGGCGCAGAACGCCAGTTGCCACAACATCCTCGACCCGGACTCGGCCACCGACGGCGATCTCGATATCGCCTACGCCTTGCTGCTGGCCGACCTGCAATGGGGTTCGAGCGGCGCGATCAACTACGCCGCCGAAGCGCGCAAGGTGATCGCCGCGATCCGCCGCAGCAACGTCAACCCCACCACCAAGTTGGTCAACCTCGGCGACTGGGTCAGCACCGATACGCCGAAGCATTACTACGCCACCCGCAGTTCCGACTGGATGCTCGGCCATTTCCGCTCGTTCGCCAGCAAGCTCGGCGACAGCTACTGGACCGGCGTGCTCGGCGCGCACCAGACCCTGCTGTCGAAGATGCAGAGCAGCTACGCGCCGAACACCGGCCTGGTGCCGGATTTCATCGTCAACACCAATACCACCGCGAAGCCGGCGCCGGCGAACTTCCTCGAAGCCGACACCGATGGGTATTACTCCTGGAACGCCGGGCGGGTGCCGTGGCGGATCGGTATCGACGCGGCGGTCAGCGGCGACAGCCGCTCGCGCACCGCCGCGCGCAAGCTGAGCCAATGGATCCGGGTCAAGGCCGGCAACGACCCCAACCGCGTGCGCAGCGGCTATCGCCTCGACGGCCAGGTGGTCGAGAACTACAACAGCATGTTCTTCACCGCGCCGTTCGCGGTCGCCGCGACCGTCGACCCGGATGGCCAGGCCTGGCTCGACAAGCTGTGGAGCTATACCGTCGCCAGCGGCCCCAGCGACTACTACGGCGACAGCGTCAAGCTGCTGTCGATGCTGGCGGTGTCGAACAACTGGCTGAAACCCTGAGCCGGTCCGGATTGCCGATTGAATCGCCCGATTAGGACAATCGCCTAGGTCGAAAGTCTATGGAGTGTGCCCGGCGTCCCGATTAGGATCGGGACGCCGGTCGTCGGAACTGCGACGGCGCCGGCATCGACCATCCATGACGGGCGAGCGAACCGGACGGTTCGCCGCCATGCGGCGTTCGTGCCGCTATCGACGAGGCATAAGGGACCATGCGAAAGATTCTATCGACCTTGATTCTGGCCGCGGCTTGCGCGGCGGCCACGGCATCGCCCGACCGGGCACCGTTCGAAGTACAGGGCGTGCTGGAGCAGCAGAAGCAGATCCGTACCGAAGTCGAGACCGGCAAGGGCGCCTATGGCGGGCTCGATGCCAACGCCCGCCGCGAACTGGCGACGCGCCAGGAGCGCTTGTTCAAGCTGCTCGAAGGCCGCCGTTACGAGGACCTCAGCGAGAGTGAGCGCGAGGGCGCGCACGGCGACCTGGCCTGGATCGCGCAAGCGGCGCGCAGCGGTGAGGAGAAGCTGGTCTGCGAGCGTATACGGCCGATCGGCAGCAACCGGGTCGAGCGTGTGTGCAAGACCGCGGCGCAACGCCGCGCGGAACAAGAAGCGCGTAACCAGAATGTGGAGATGTTGCGCCAGCAGGGCCGGCCGACGATGTAACCGGCCGCCTGCCGCGCGGATCGACCCGCGCGGCAGGCGCTTGCGTCAATCGCTTACGTCAGTCGCTATGCCGGGCTCAATCGCAGCAGCGGCAAGGCTGGCCGTTGCCTGGGTACCACCCGGGCATGCCGCCGCAACGGTCCTGGCAAATCTTGTAGCTGCACAGGGCCTGGTCGGCAGGCGCCGACGAGGACGCCTGGGCGATGCCGAAACCGAAGCCGAATGCGGCCAGGGCGAAGGCGGCGACGAGTCTGAAACCTTTGCGCTTCATGCATGATCCTCCTGCTGTGGCGAACTATCGTGGCGAATCTTCCCGGGCCGCGCGGCGTGCTGGGCCGGCGCCCCGTGGCGCGGGCGAGTGCCCGTGCCGGCGGCCACTGTAGGCGCGGCGCTGCCGGCGTTCTGGCGAACCGGTCACCAAAGCGCGGACCGCAGCGGATGAACAGGCGACCGCCTCGAGATGGATCGCATCGATTACAGGCCTGCGCATTTGCCCGCGGTCGCCGGCTCGCGCGATCATCGACGCATCGATCGCTTCACGAGCGCCACCGCGTGCCCTTGCCCTATCGCCGTCCGCTGCATTCGTGCGCCGTAGCGCTGATCCTCGCCTTGAGCGCCTGCGCGACCACGCCGCCGCACAACCCGCTCGCGCAGTGGCAGGGCTCGCCGAACTACAACGAACGCGGTGCGCAGCTGATCGTGCTGCATCACACCCAGATGGAAAGCGCCGAGCGCGCCTTGGTGACCCTGCAGACGCGTAATTCGCAGGGGCGGGTCAGCGCCCATTACCTGATCGGCGCCGACGGGCGCATTTACCAACTGGTCGCGGACAGCATGCGCGCCTGGCATGCCGGCGCCGGCAGTTGGGGCGAAACCAGCGACCTCAATTCGGCCTCGATCGGCATCGAACTCGACAACGACGGCAGCGAGCCGTTCGAGCAGGCCCAGATCGACAGTCTGCTGCGCTTGCTCGACGATCTGACCCGGCGCTTGAACATTCCGCGCCATGCCATCGTCGCCCACGGCGACCTCGCGCCGACGCGCAAGACCGACCCGAGCGTGTTGTTTCCGTGGCAGCGCCTGGCCGAGGCCGGTTTCGGCCTGTGGCCGCGCGCCACGCTGGTCGAACCGCCGCCGAGCTTCGATGCCTGGGCGGCGCTGCGCCTGGTCGGCTACGACCTGCGCGACCCGGGGGCGGCGCTTGCGGCGTTCCATCGCCGTTTCCGCGCCAACGAAGCGCGCGAATGGCAAGCGGGCGATGCCGCGATTCTGTTCGATCTGCAACGCCAGCTCATGCAGTTGCCGGACGGCGCGCCCATGCCACCGCCGGCGCCGCCGTTGCGTTGAGCGGGCTCAGGCCGCCGCCTCGTACGGCGTGGCCGAACGCGCGTCGCGCAGCGCCCGCGACCACCAGCTCAGCCGCGACAGCATGGTCGTCATCGCCTGGCCCGCGGCTTGCGGTTCGTGCAGCTCGCCGTCGGGTCCGAACTGACGCCAGGCGCTGACCAGGTTGACGCTGTCGCGCAGGGTCACCGCGTGCAGCTCGGCGAAGACCTGGCGCAGTTGCTCGATCGCGCGCAGGCCGCCGGAGCTCGCGCCATAACTGACGAAGGCGACCGGCTTGGCCTGCCAGGGTTCGTAGCAGGCGTCGATGAGCGCCTTCAACGGCGCCGGGTAGCCGTGGTTGTATTCGGGCGTAACGATCACGAAGGCATCCGCAGCGTGCAGGCGTTGGCGCAGTTGCTGCAGCTGCGCTTCGTCCTGGCGCAGCACGCGGCCGGACAGCGGCCAATCGGCAGGATCGATGCGGACGGTTTCGAAGCCGCCGTGGCGGTCGACATGGCGTTGGGTCCATTCGGCGACGACGTCGCAGAAACGGCCCTCGCGCGCGCTGCCGTAGATCAACGCGAGTTTGATGGTGGGGTACATGCAGGTCGGTGGTTGGGGAACATGCCGGGCAGCTTAAAACCTCAAGTAATATCGAGGTCAAGCGCTGCTTTCGCTGTCCCCTTCCGATGTCGCGGCGGGGTTCTTGCTTCGCACCCGGGCTGTTTCGCTGCGCCGGCGGCGAACCGCCGGCGTGCTTGCGTCTGCGCCAATGCCTGTGTTTCAGGCCTCCGGCTTGCGCCGGAACTTGTAGATCACCGCGCCGACCGCGAGCGCGATCGCCGCGGCGATCAGGTTCGCGGTGCTGGCGCTGGCGAGCAGGCCGAGCGACAGCACGATCGCCGCGATCGGGATGATCGGGCCGCCCGGCAGTTGCAAGGCGCCTTCGCTCTTGCCGTGGCGCTTCTGCAGCACCAGCACCGACACCGCGGTGCCGATATAGGTGCACAGGCGCGCCACCACCGAGAGCAGGGCGAGTTGCTGGAACGAACCGGTCAGGGCCAGTGCCAGCGCGACCACGCCGAGCAGCACCACCGCTCGCGCCGGCGTGTGGAAGCGCGGATGGATCGCCGACAGGGCGCGCGGGCCGTAGCCGTCCTTCGACAAGGCCAGCAGATAGCGCGGGCCCATCATCACCGTATTGCTGTTGGTGCCGAGGATCGAGATGGCCGCGCCGACCGTCAGCACCAGAGCCAGCCCGGTGCCGCTGAAATGCGCGGCGGCTTCGGCGAGCGGGCTCGACGACTGGGCGATGCCCGGCAAGGTGCCCAGAGCGACCAGTTGCACGGTGAAGTAGATGATGGTGACCAGAACGATCATGGTCAGCAGCGCGAACGGCACGTCGCGGCGCGGATTGCGGTACTCGCCGGCGGCCGCGGGCAGGTTCTCGAAGCCGGCATAGGCGAACAGCAGCAACAACGCGGCCTCGCCCAGGTGGTCCATCGGCATCGGCGTGTCTGAGGACAACAGCGAGGCATCGAAGTAGAACGCGCCGATGGCGACGAACAACAGCAGCGGCAGCAGCTTGCCGATCGCCAGGGCGACGCCGGCCCGCGCCGCGGTACGCACGCCGATGACGTTGATCAGTACCAGCAGGGCGAGCGAGCCGGCGACCACCGCCACGCGGGCGACGCCGCCCTTGGCGGCCGGCCAGAACAGCCCGACCGCCTCGGCCAGGCCGTTGCTCAGCGAGGCCGCGGTCGAGATGCGCGTGACCAGCAGCATCCAGCCGACCTCGAAACCGGCGAAGGGGCCGAAGGCCTCGCGGGCGTAGAGATAGCCGCCGCCGGGTTGGTCGAAATAGCTCGCCGCCTGGGCGTAGCACAGCACCAACAGGGCCACCGCGAATCCGGCCAGCAACACCGCCCACAGACTGGCTGGGCCGAGCAGGGCGGCGGCGGTGGCCGGCAACAGATAGATGCCGCTGCCGATCACGTCGTTGATGGACAGGCCGACGATCTGCCAGCGGCTGACGGCGCGGACGGTGCCGGGGCGCCCGTCGTCCGGAGCAAGGGCCGCAGCGGCGGCGGGCGAGGACGAAACGGGCGCGTGCGGCGTCGGCTGGCTCAAACGGTGGTTCCCCTCGCTCGGTGGCGGTGCGGCGGACCGCATGCGGCGCCGATGTCGTCGCACCTTAGTGCCTGCGGCCTGCCGCTTTCAATCCGCACTGCGGCATGTCGGCCGGCGCGCAGCGCATAAGCAGGCTGGGCAGGGCCGCGCCGGTGTCCGGCCGATGTGCGCAAGCCCGACCTTGCGATGGAGATGCGTCGAGTTGCGCCGGATCGTGCCCAACGCGCGCCGTGTTCGTAAACGTTTTGTTGCGTTCAGTCACCGTCGCGCCATCGCCGAGGCCGCGAATGAGGCCTAACGCACGTTTTCGCCGGTTCATCGGGCCGCGCCTAACGCGTATCGCCGGCGGGCTGGTTAAAGAAACGTAGCGGCGGGATTTCGGGCCGCGTTTTCGTTCATGCCGATGACGGCAGTGTGCAGTCCGTGCCTACGAAACACGGCACGCGTTGCAGCAACGACGATTCAACCGATCCGATCGATTCGATTCACACGACACCGGAGGTAACCGCATCCATGAAGACCACCATTCGCACCGCACTGTACGGCCTGGCCGCCATCAGCGTGCTCGGCCTGGCCGCTTGCGCCAGCAAGGGCGAGACCACCGACGCGCCGGCGGCATCGAGCGCACCGGCGGCCGAAGCCGCCCCGGCCGATGCGGCCGCTCCGCCGGCGAGCGGAGACGGTTCGGGCACCTGATTCCGGGACGACGACCATCGCGAACGATGGCCGTCCCCCGCCAACGCAGAAGGGCGGCCGCGAGGCCGCCCTTTCTGTTGCGCCGGCTTGGGTCGCTCGGGTGATCGCGCGAGTGAGCCGGGGTTCTTGGCTGAACGCGATCTTGGCAATCGTGAACCCAGCGCCGCCGACCTGACCTTCGGCGCTGGCGCGGGTCGCCGGCGGGCCTAGAATCGCGGCGAATGAACGCCCGTCCACCCGCCGCCCTGCGTGTCGTCGCTGCCGTCGTCCTGTTGGCGCTGGCCGCGGGCGCGCAGGCGCGCACCGTGTACCGTTGCGTGCGCGACGGCACCGTCAGCCTCGCCACCGCGCCCGAACCCGGCTCGCGCTGCGTCGCCAAAGAGTTCGACGACAACGTCGCCAAGCTGCCCAATCTGTGGGGCGAGATGGGCGTGATCAACGGCAACCTCTACGAGCGCCAGCAGGACGGCAAGACTGTCTACAGCACGCGCAAGCTGCCCGGTTCGGTGAGGGTGATGGGCTTCACCGTGGAAACGCCGCCCGGCGAGCCCGCGCATCCGGGGCTGGGCAAGGTCGGCAAGGCCCAGCTCGACAAATTCCCGGCGCAGTTCCGTTCCGCGGCCAAGGCCAGCGGCGTCGACGATGCCTGGTTGCGCGCGATCGCCCATGCCGAGAGCGGCTTCGACGCCAAGGCGGTTTCGTCCAAGGGCGCGCAGGGCGTGATGCAGCTGATGCCGGAGACGGCCAAGGAATACGGCGTGCTCGACCCGTTCTCGTCGAGCGAATCCATCAATGCCGGCGCACGCCATCTCAAGGCTTTGATGCGGCGCTACAAGGGCGACCTGATGCTGGTCGCGGCGGCCTACAACGCCGGCATCGGTACGGTGACCCGCTATGGCGGCGTGCCGCCGTACCGAGAAACCCAGGAATACATCGCCAAGGTGCAGGCCTTGCACCAGCGCTATCAACTCGCCCTGGGCACCCGCAAACCGGTGTTGAGAGCCGCGCAGTGAGGCCATCGCCCTCTCCCGTGGTCGGGAGAGAGCGTGGCAGGCGCCTCGCCGATGCTTACAGCGGGGTCAACCGCAGCAAGCGCGCGTTGGTGCCGTCTTCGAGCAGCCAGACATCGCCGTTCGGGCCTTGCTCGACTTCGCGGATGCGCTTGCCCATCGGATAGCGTTCGGCCTCGGCGGCGGTGTTGCCGCTGAAGCGCACGCGGATCAGCGCCTGCGAGGCCAGGCCGCCGATCAGGCCGTTACCGGCCCAGGCCGGAAAGCGAGTGCCGGAGTAGATGATGAAGCCGGCCGGTGCGATCACCGGCGTCCACCAGGCTTCCGGCGCGTTGAGGTCCGGGCGCGTGCTGTGGCGCGGGATCGGCGTGCCGTCGTAGTGATCGCCTTGCGACACCAGCGGCCAACCGTAATTGGAGCCGCGTTCGATCAGGTTGAGTTCGTCGCCGCCCTTCGGCCCCATTTCGTGGATCCACAGCTTGCTCTGCGCATCGAAGGCGATGCCGAGCAGGTTGCGATGGCCGTACGACCACACCGTCGCGGCGACGCCGCCGCGGCCGTAGAAGGGATTGTCGGTGGGCACGGTGCCGTCGTCGTTGAGGCGGATGACCTTGCCGAGCGGGGAGTTGAGGTCCTGGGCCGGATCGAATTTCTGCCGCTCGCTCGAGGTGATCCACAGCTTGCGGTCGGGGCCGAAGGCGAGGCGGTGGCCGTAGTGATTGCTGCCGCTGACTTTCGGCTGGCGCCAGATCACCCGCAGCTCGCTCAGCGAAGCGCTGGTCGAGCTGATGTTGAGCTTGGCGCGCGCGACCGTGGCACCGGCGGTACCGCTGGTGCTGCCGCGTTCGGCGTAGCTGATGTAGATGTATTTGTTGGTCGCGTACTGCGGATGCAGGATCACGTCGCCGAAGCCGCCCTGGCCGCCATAGGCCACCGCGGGCACGCCGCTGACCGTGCGCGCGCTGCCGCCGATGGTTTGCAGTTTGAGCACGCCGCGCTTCTCGGTGACCAGCAGGCGGCCATCGGGCAGGAAGGTCATCGCCCAGGGTTCGTTGAAGCGCGCGACTTCGGTCGCGGTGAACGGCAGCGCCTTGTTCGATTCGGGCGCGCTGTTCGCGCTGGTGTGGTCCGCGCTGGTGTGGTCGTAGGCGCTGGCGGCCGGTGCGGCGAAGGCGCCGAGCAGCGCGGTGGAGCAAACGAGGGAGAGCATCGAGCGGTTCATGGTGGGTCTCCGATGTCCGGCAGGCGTGGGGTTTGAGGCCGGCCGAGAGTGCCATCGAAGAAGCGCCGGTCTTGCGACCGGATCGGCAGTTCGCGGCGCACGCGCGGTCGCCGCCGCGATTCGCAAACGCGATCACGCAGGCAATGAGGCCTGGACGCTACGAAGTCGTGAGCGCGCCGCCGTCGCGGCGGCGCGCAAGGCTCAGGCGAACGCCTTGAGCGAATCGAACGGCAGCAGTTCGGCGCCGACGGCGTTGCGCAGCACGCGCGCCTCGGCTTGCAGCAGCAGGTCGCGGTCGCCGTCGATCACCACCAGGATGCGGCCTTGCTGGATATGCGCGTCGAACTTGCGCCGGATCGGGTCGGGCAGGGCCGAGCCCATCAGTGCTGAGGCCCAGCAGCCGACCATGGCGCCGGCCACGGTAGCCGCCGCCGCGCCGGCGATGGTCAGGCCGATCGGGCTGATCACGACCGCGAGCAAGCCGGCCAGCAAACCGGTGGCACCGCCGTAGCCGGCGCCGCGCAGCGCCGCCGACATCAGGTCGGTATCGGCTTCCTTGCGATCGTTCGGAATCGACTTGAGTTCGATGTCGGAACGCGCGATCAGCAGGATGTCGTCGTCGTGCACGCCGGCTTCGCGCGCGGCATCCATAGCCGCTTGCGCGGTGGCGAGGTCGGGCGTGCTGAACACGTGGCGGGTCTTCATGGCGCATCTCCGGATGCGGACGGTTCGCCTTGATGGGACGCATGCCGTCATGGGGCGCCTGAGGGCGCCGATCGCATCGGCCCGGCAAGCGGCCGCTGCCAGCCCGGGCCGTATCGTCATCAGCTTCCGCCGCGGCGGGTTAGTCCAGAGTGAGCGCGCGGGCGCAGGCGACGAACGGTCGCTCGCGATGCGCTGTCGCAGTCAGGAACGAGGAATCACTGGACGCAGGAATCGCCCCGGCACCATGCTATGCGCAGTCCGTCACCGGGGCATCGCCATGTTGCCGAGCGTCGAAGTCCAATGTCCTTACTGCGGCGAGCCGATCGATCTGGTCATCGACGATTCCGCCGGCGACCAGCGCTATATCGAGGACTGCCAGGTCTGCTGCCGGCCGATCGTGGTCGCGGTCAGTCTCGACGAGGACGGCCAGCCGCACGTGGCGGTGTACGCGGAAGACGAGGCGTGATGGCGCTGACGTTGCGTCGGGCGATCGTCTCGCTTCATCGTTCGAGCGCGGTTTGACGACGGTGCCGAGCGCGAAACGCGTGGCCGCGGCGAGTTCGGGCCTATCCAGGCAGGCCGCTGCCGAGGTATTGAGCGTGCGTGCGCTCAATCGCGCGCTGCTGGCACGGCAATCCTTGCTCGAACGCAACGGCGAATCCGTGCCGGCGATGGTCGAGCGCCTGCTCGGCTTGCAGGCGCAGGCGCCCAATCCGCCGTATCTCGGGTTGTGGACGCGGCTGCGCGATTTCGCCCTCGACGATTTGACCCGGGCGATGCAGGCCCGCGAGGTGGTGCGCGCAACGATGATGCGCGGCACCTTGCATCTGGTCAGCGCACAGGATTACCGAAGACTGCGTCCGGTGCTGCAGCCGGTGTTGCAGCGGTTGTCGCTGCAGAGCGGTCACGCGCGTGCGCTGAAGGGTTTGGAACTGGCGGCGGTGCGCCGTGCCGGTTTCGAGGCCTTGCGCGCGCAACCGCTCAGCGCGAGTGCGCTCGGCGAAGCGCTGAGTGCGCACTGGCCCGACCACGACGCCAACCAGCTCGCCTTGCTGGTGCGCGGCGCCGAGCCCCTGGTGCACGTGCCGCCCGCGGGCTTGTGGGACTCGCACAAGCCGGCCTGTTTCGCCACCGCGATCGATTGGCTGGACGCATCGATAGACGACAGCGCCGACGAGGATGCGAGCGACGCGATGGCGTTGCGTTATCTCGGCGCTTTCGGCCCGGCCAGCGCCCGCGACGCGACGACCTGGTCCGGCCTGACCGCGATGCGCGAACGCCTCGAGCGCCTGCGCCCCGGGTTGCGGGTGTTTCGCGACGAAGCCGGCACCGAGTTGTTCGACCTGCCCGATGCGCCGCGCCCCGACGCGGATATCCCGGCGCCGCCGCGATTGCTGCCCGAGTTCGACAACGTCCTGTTGTCGCATGCCGAGCGTTCGCGCATCTTCGATGAATCCTTGCGGGGTTCGATCTTCACTCGTAACGGCCTGGTCGCGGCGACGATCCTGGTCGACGGTTTCGTCGCCGGGACCTGGAAGCTGCAGCGCGACGCCCGCTGCGCGAGCTTGACCATCGTTCCCTTCAAGCGGCTCAAGGCCGCCGACCGCGAGGCCCTCGAGCGCGAGGCCGAGCAATGTTTGAGCGTGGCGGCGCCGGGCCAGGCGCGGCGCGAGCTGCGTTTCCTCGCCACGAGCGCATAACGCCGCCGCGGCTGGCGCTGGCGTCGCGGATGACACCGACGCTGGACGATGAATGTGCGGCTGCACGACATGCGCATCGATCGCGTTGACCGCCGCGTTCGTAAAGGTTGTGTTGTGTTCAGCGAATGCGGGCCGATGCAGGGCCGGCGATTGGCGCTGCGAGTCACGTTTTGCCGCGTTCCGGCAGCTCACTTCGCCGAGGGCCTAACGGCATCGGCCGCGGATGTGGTTAAGCCAACGTAGCTTTAACGCTTGCGCACGTCGATCGGTTCAGAAGCGCGGCGGCAAGGTGGACTCGTGCGGTAAGCCCCCACCGGCAATCGAGACCGCGCAGTACAGCAAACTCATTCCAGGAGACACTCATGAACCAGATTTCCCGCAAGTCGCTGATCGGTACCTTGGCCCTGGTCGCCTCGCTGTCCGCGCCGCTCGCGTTCGCACAATCGGCGACCGCCGCACAGACGCCGCCGACCGAGGACGCCGCCGCAGCGGCGACCGGTGCGCAGGACACGGCAGCGACTTCGGCTGCCCAGCCGACCGCCGCGGCTCCGCAGAAGAAGAGCTGGGCCGACGTCGACGGCAACAAGGACGGCAACCTGAGCAAGACCGAGGCCGCGGCCGTACCCGCGCTCGGCCAGGTCTTCGAACAGGCCGATTCCGATGCCAACGGCGCGCTGACGCCGGACGAATACAAGGCCTATGTCGCCAAGGTCCAATCCAACGGCGGCGGCAAGAACGGCGGCTGATACCGCCTATCGGGGTGCAGGATCTCCTGCGTTGTGTGAAAGGGCGGCCCTTGGGCCGCCCTTTTTTGTGAGCGCGGCTTTTATGGGGGCGATTCCTGGCCGTGGGCTCGGCCGGCCGGTCTGCCTGCCTGCTTGCGGGCACCCACGGCCGGCTGCTGAGGCGCGACCGCAGCGGTCGGGAGGGAGGCCGCCGACCTGGGACCGGGCAGCCGGACGGAACTCTTTATCAGGGACTGCCCGGATCTCCGAGCGGGCCAAGCCCCCAGCCGCCAATGCCGCCGGTGGAGAGGCGCCAACCGAATCCCGGAACCTGTTGGTGCTTCCGGTCGCTCAGCTGAACCATTCAGACGTCTCATTCAGTTATTGACAACTGTTCAGCCAATTGGGGCTGTAACCGACAGACGGTCTCCGAAACTCAGTGACTCCAGAGCAATCTGTGTTTATGGTCACATAAATGGGTGTTGGGGTTAGTAGATCGTTAAACGCAAGCTACGAAGCACACTAACTGTCGATTGCCGATTTCGGCGACACCGCGTCGTCTTCGCGCAGGGGCTTTGGTGGGTTCTTAACGAGTTGCAGCGATACGACTCTCAGAGGGGAGAGGGGATATGGCTCGACGCGGCACCGGGGTAAAAGTTTCATCTGAAACAAATTACGGCGCAGGCCGGCCCAACCGCGGCCGGCCGCTCTGCTGCATCCGTGGGCGAGAGGCAGTTGTCCTGCCGACTTTGCCTCTGCTGGCGCCAACTGGCGCCGCTCGTAAACAAAGTGACGCTTTGGGGCACATCCAGACCAGGCCACTTTTAGAAATCTTCAGATTTCATAAAAGTGAGACGGCTGGCACAGTTTTTGCAGCCGCACTGAGCATGTCCGTGTCCGTTTTTCCTTCCTACCAGGGCTGACCCATTCACGAATATGAAGGGTGAGCCCAGTTAGCCGCCTGTGACGTACGCAGACGGCAGTCGCGCCAGATCGGGCGACGAAGGGTCGGGGTCGGGGAAGCAATCCAGCACTTAGCTAGCAACACGTCGCGTGCCAACGAGCTCGGCACGGCGGCAATCGGGGAGCAAACAGCGTGATCGCCAAATTCCAAGCCATCGCGACAGCGTTCAGCCGTCGCATGATCATGCCGGTCGCGTTCGCGGCCTCCCTCTTGCTGTCCGCGGATCCGGCGCATGCCCAGGCGGTCAACACCGCGACCGTGACACCCCCGACCGGGGTGACCGATCCGACCTGCAACGTCGCCAATCCCCCGTGCAACAGCGCGACCGACAGCGACTCGATCCTGGCCTCCCTGACCCTGGTCAAGACGGTCACCAACGACAACGGCGGCACCGCGGTGGCGACGGCTTGGACGCTGCAAGCGGCCGGCCCGACCAACATCAGCGGCGCCACCGGCGCCACGGCCGTCACCAGTGCCCCGGTCAGCCCGGGCAGCTACACCCTCTCCGAGACGGGCGGCCCGAGCGGTTATACCGCTAGCACCTATAGCTGTGTCGTCAACGGCGGCGCACCGGTCGTATCCAACAGCCTGACGCTTGCTTTCGGCGATACCGCGACCTGCACCATCAACAATAACGACCAGGCGGCGACGCTGACCCTGGTCAAGACGGTGACCAACGACAACGGCGGCACCGCGACGATCAGCGACTTCCCGCTGACCGCGACCGGCCCGACCACGATCACCGGTGTGAGCGGCACGGCGACGGTGACCAGTGCACCGGTCAGCGCCGGCGTCTACACCCTGACCGAAGCGACCGTGGCCGGTTACACCGCCGGTAGCTG